>DATEIF010000039.1:0-2321 GCA_035279205.1 Vineibacter sp. | reverse complement strand
TGCGAGAAGCCGCCATAATCCTTCATCGCCGCGTCAAGCGCTTCCTCGCCGGCATGGCCGAAGGGCGTGTGACCAAGGTCGTGCGCCAGCGCCAGCGCCTCGGCGAGATCCTCGTCCAGCGCCAGAGTGCGGCAGATCGAGCGCGCGATCTGCGCCACCTCCAGGGTGTGCGTCAGCCGCGTGCGATAGTGATCGCCCTCGTGATAAACGAAAACCTGCGTCTTGTGCTTCAGGCGCCGGAAGGCCGTCGAGTGGATGACGCGGTCGCGATCGCGTTGATAGGGCGAGCGCGTGGCCGACTCCGCCTCGGCATGCAGGCGGCCACGCGATGCATGGGGATTGGTTGCGTAGGGCGCCAGCACGCGGCCGTCGCGTCCGATCGCCTTGCCCTGCTCCGACATGGTTCCTCCGCCGTCGCAGGCATGCGCGGACCGCCGGCGCCTCGGACTACTTCACGAGGCAGACCGGCACGTCGACATGCGACACGACGTCCTGTGCCACCGACCCCAGCAGCGAACCGCCGACGCCCGTGTGGCCGCGTGTGCCCATCGCCAGCGACTTGGCGCCCAGGCGCTTGGCGAACTCGGCGACGACCGGCCCCGGCCGGCCGACGCTGATGTGCGTCTTGGCATCGACCCCGGCATCGGCGCAGATCTTCACCGCCGAGGCCAGGGCCTTTTCACCCTCCTCGCGGTGATGGGCGTCGACGTTGACCCTGGGCACGAACATCGTCACCAGGCTGCCCACCGATGGCTGCACGTTCAGGAGGTGCAGCACGGTGCCGGGCGCCAGCTTCGCCAGCTCGACGGCATATTTCACGGCGCGATCGGAATTCTCCGATCCATCGACGGGTACCAGGATCGCGGTGGTCTCGGCCATGATGTCCCCCTCAATCCTTCTTCTCTGCCAAGTCTACCACGTCCGTGGGCTTGCGGCGGCGGGACAGATACAGGCCCAGCACCACGACGAAGATCGCTCCGGCGGCGGCGCAGACGTGCTCGGCGTGCGGAATCTTGTGCTCGAGCCAGGCGGCGACGGTGCCTTCGGGCGCCACCAGCGCGTTGGGCGGCTTGCCGTCGGTGGCCATCACCTCGCCGCCGATCCAGCCCAGCAAGGCGCCCCCGATCACGACGAGGACCGGATAGCGCTGCAGGACGCTGGTCAGCAGCGTGCTGCCGAAAATGATGATCGGAATGCTGATGACCAGGCCCAGCATGATCAGCACGCCGTCGTTATTGGCCGCGGCGGCAATCGCGATGGCGTTATCCAGGCTCATGATCGCGTCGGCGACGATGATCGTCCACACGGCGCCCCACAGGCTGGCGCTCGCCTTGACGCCGTCCTCGCCGTGGCCCTCGTCCTCGTTCAGCAGCTTGACGCCGATCCACAGCAGCAGCGCGCCGCCGATCAATTTCAGGTACGGCACGCTCAGCAGCCACGTGATCATGAACACGAAGATGATGCGCAGGACGATGGCGCCGAGGCTGCCGCCGATGATGGCCGGCTTGCGATGCTGGTCCGACAGGTTGCGGCAGGCCATGGCAATGACCACCGCGTTGTCGCCCGACAGGATGATATTGGCGATGATGATCTTGCCGAGCGCTACCCAGAACACGGCGCTGGCCACATCCGGCATCACAAAAGTCATACACCCCCCTGTGCGGCGATTTGCTGGAGACGGCCGCACCATAGCGTCCGGTTCCGGGGTGTAAATACCCCCGCAATTCGCAGCGTTCGTTGCTTCCGCTCCGGCGGCCGCCGATGCTATCCCCACGCACGAACGAGGGGAGAAAGCCGATATGCCGGCCAAATCGACTTACACCAAGATGTTTCCCGTGTCGTGGACAGAACTGCACCGCGACGCCAAGGCGCTGGCATGGCGGCTGGCCGATCTCGGGCCGTTCAAGGGCCTGGTCGCCATCACCCGCGGCGGCCTGGTGCCGGCGGCCATCGTCGCCCGCGAGCTGAACGTGCGTCTGATCGACACAGTCTGCTGCTCGACCTACGAAAAGACCAAGCGCGGCGGCAAGGTCGAGGTGCTGAAGGGCACGCAGGCCGAAAAGGACGCCGGCGAGGACTGGCTGATCGTCGACGACCTGGTCGATACCGGCATCACCGCCGAGCGCGTGCGCGAGATGATGCCCAAGGCCCACTTCGCCACCGTCTACGCCAAGCCCGCCGGCAAGCCGATGGTCGACACCTTCGTCACCGAGGTGAGCCAGGACACCTGGATCCTGTTCCCCTGGGACCAGGAAGCCGTGATGTCGACCCCGATCGTCGAGCTGAAATCGGGCGGCCGGGGCGGGTGAGTCTGCTCCCGC
>DATEIF010000038.1:0-13925 GCA_035279205.1 Vineibacter sp. | reverse complement strand
TGAACCACACCGGCGATCCTGTTGACGGCGTCCAGGTCTGCTTCCGTCATTGGCCTCCAGGCGCGCATCATGGCGGCTCCTGTTGGGGCGGTCAGGCGACGCCGACACAAGGACTGAAACGACACCCAGTGGCAAGGCTTTATGTTTGGGGCGGGTGCGGCTCAACCGGGAGCGCTTATCTGACTTTCTCGTCGAAATAGTCCAGCGCCCGGAAGGCGCCGCCGATCATCGGCAGGAACCAGGGTTTGCCGGAGTACAGCGGAATCGGCGGCAGGGCCGCATCCGCGAACGGCAGCTTGCCGTGCAGGCGGCCGGCGATCGACCGGCCGATGGCATCACCCAGGAACGGCATCATCGACACGCCCGAGCCGTTGCAGCCGACGACGAAATGCAGCCCGTCGATTTCGCCGGCATGCGGCAGCGCATCGTAGGTGAAGGCGACATTGCCCTGCCAGGTGTGCGTCACCTTGATGTCGGCCAGCTCCGGCAGGCGCGCGACCAGGGCCCGGTGCAGGAGCTGGGCCCGCAGCGCGCCGGGGATCTCGGTGAAACGGGCACGGCCACCGAAGATCACGCGCTTGCCGTCCGGCGAGAGCCGGTAATAGTGCAGCACGCGGCGCGTCTCGGAGAAGGTCCGCCCCTTGGGGCAGATCTTCGCCGCAAGGCCCGGCGGCAATTCCTCGGTGGCGATGATGTGACTGGCGATCGGCACCAGCCGGCGCTGCAGCGTCGGCGTCAGGCCACCCGTATAGCCGTTGGTGGCGACGACGACGTGACGCGCGCGGACGTCGCCCGCCTCGGTCGTGACCCGCCAGCCCTCGCCGTCACGGCTGAGACCGATGGCGCGACAACCGCCCGCCAGGGTGATCGAATTGCGCCGCCGCGCCGCCGCCAGCAGGCCGCCATAGAACAGCGCCGGATGCAGCTTGCCCGCGGTCTCGAAGACCATGCCGCCATGATAGAAGTCGCTGCCGATCTCCTGCCGCTGCTCCTCGCGGGTGATCAGCTTGCAGTCCGTGGCGCCGCCCGAGCGCAGCTTCTCGAACCGCGTGCGCAGCCCTTCATAGTGCGAGGCGGCACAGGCGCCGAGGAAACGGCCACGCTGCTCCAGATGGCAGTCGATCTTCTCCTGCTCGACGAGATCGATCAGCCCGCGATAGGCGTCGATCGCCCACCCGACGACGTCGCGCACCAGCTCGGGCGCATAGTCGAGCGTTCGTCCGGTGAAGCTCTTGCCGATCGACAGGCCGGCGCTCAACGCGCCGCCGCTGCGTGTCGATGCGCCTGAGCCGAAGTCACCGGCCTCGAGCACCAGGCTCTGCACGCCGCCATCGGCCAGGGCGCGCGCCGTGGCGAGCCCGGCATAACCGCCGCCGACCACCACCACGTCGGTCCTGGCCGGCAGCGACGCGGTCGGAATCGCCTGCGGACGGAACGCCTCCCACCAGTAGGGCTCCTCCTTGAAGTCGCGGCTGAAGATCGATTGATCACTGGAAGGCATGAACGCACCCTTGCCTGGAATGCCCAAGCCACGGACTTTTTCCTTGTCGCCCCGGAGGGTCGACGTCATTGTCGCGTGACACATATTCCCTGGAGTTATGATGATCACGTCGCGCCAGCTCGAAGTCTTTCGGGCGACCATGTCCCACGGCACGGTGACGGCGGCGGCCGAGCGGCTGGGCGTGTCGCAGCCCGCGGCGAGCAAGATCCTCGCCGGGCTGGAGCACGAGATCGGCTATCCGCTGTTCATGCGTATCAAGCAGCGCCTGGCGCCCACCAGCGAGGCACGCCTGCTCGAAGCCGAGGTGGCGCGCCTCTATCACAGCCTCGAGCAGGTGACGGCGGTGGCACGCGAGATCCGCGAGCGCCAGGTCGGCGATCTCCTGATCTGCTCGACATCGGCGCTGGGCCGCACCGTCCTGCCCGACGTCCTGGCGAGCTTCATGAAGCGACACACCAAGGCACACATCGCCTTCCATGTCCGCAGCTCGAGCTACATCAACCAGAAGATGATCGACCAGCAGATCGACCTGGGCTTCTCCATGATGCCGTTCGAGCACCCCTCGATGGTGGCCGAGGAGCTGAGCCGCGCCACGGCGGTCTGCGTGCTGCCGGGCGATCACCGGCTGGCACGGCGCAAGGTGATCCGCCCGGCCGACCTGCGCGGCGAGCGCTTCCTGTCCTTTCCGCTCGATGGCCGCATGCGCCATCTGATCGATGCGGCGTTCGAGCAGGAGCGCATCGAGCGGCAGTTGCAGATCGACGTCTATTCCTCGGCCGAGGCCTGTGCGCTGGCGGCCCGCGGGCTCGGCGTTTCGATCGTCGAGCCTTTCACCGCCCGCGACTACCTGCGTGACGGCATTGCCGTCGTGCCCTTCGAACCCCGGATCCGGTACCTGTTCCGCGCCATGCGGCCGCGCTACCGCAAGCCGTCGCGCCTGGCCGACGCGTTTCTCGATGCCCTGAGGGCGCACTTGAAGGCGAAGGGCCTGAGCTGATCGGCTAGGTCGGGTCATTGTTTGATGGAATCGCCGTTCCCGTCGTCCTGAGCGCAGCGAAGGACCTTGCGGTGCTGGTCTCATCACGCGTGGCGCTGATGATCGCCAGCACTGCTGTTCTTTTGAACGATCCACCGCAGGGTCCTTCGCTTCGCTCAGGACGACAGGGTGGCGCCCCCCTCTAGGCCGGGTCATGCGTCACGAAGAATTCGAGCCCGATCAACCGTTCCAGCAGCATCACGACCAGCAAGGTCATCGCCACCGTCACCGTCGAGATCGCGGCCAGCACCGGTGATGCGTTCTCCTGGATGAAGGCATAGATCTGCACCGGCAGGGTCGTGACCTGCGGCCCGGTGAGGAACATCGTCACCGTCACCTCGTCGAACGAGATGATGAAGGAAAAGAGCAGCGCCGTGACGATCCCGGAGCGGGCCAGCGGCAGGGCGATGTCGAGCGCGATGCGGCGATCGTCGGCACCCAGCAGCGCGGCAGCCTCGACGATCTCGCCATCGATGCGCTGCAAGGCGACCATGATCGGCCGCCAGGCAAAGGGCAGCGTGCAGACGACATGGGCGACCACGATGCCGCTCGCCGTGCCGAGATGGCCGGTGAGCGCCAGCACGTTCACCAGCGCCACGCCCAGTGCCGCATGCGGGAAGAACAGAGGCGACATGACGATGAGCTCGAACGTCGCCAGCCAGCGTGGCCGCAGCCGATGGCAGGCATAGGCGCCGGCAAAGGCGATCGCCGTCACCGTGACCGCGACGATGGCGGCGATGCCGAGGCTGGTGAGGAACGCATCGATCCAGCGCGGGTCGGTGGCGGCTTCGGTGTACCAGCGCAGGCTGAACTCGCCCGGCGGGAAGCGCAGGTAGCCCGCCGCCGACAGCGACGTTGCGGCGATCACCACGATGGGCGCCGGCAGGAAGAACAGCAGCGCCAGGGAGCCCGCGCGGCCGAGCTTGATCAGGGGCGCGTTCATTTGTCGGCCTTCGGTACGAGCGCGGCTTCGACGGTGCGCAGCACCACCAGGCCGAGCCCGCTCAGGATCAGCAGGCAGAGCGCCCAGGCCGACGCCTTGCTCATGTTGAAGTTGTAGACGACCTCCTGGTAGATCTGCGTGCCGGCCATCTTCTGGCGGATGCCGCCCAGCAGGATCGGCGTCACGATGGCACCCATCGAGGTCAGGAAGGTGATGCCGATGCCGGTAAAGACGCCGGGCAACGACAGTGGCAGCACGACCCGGCACCACGTCTCGAGCGCACCGGCGCCCAGCGATTCACTGGCCTCCTCCAGCCGATGGTCGATCTGCAGCAGCACCGACAGCGTGGCGATCACGGAGAACGGCATCAGCACATGGGTCAGGCCGATCACCACGCCGAGATCGTTGAAGATCAACGGCAGCGGCGACTCGATGACACCGGCCCAGCGCAGCGCTTCGTTGAGGAAGCCCTTGGGGCCCAGGATGACCAGCCAGCCATAGGTGCGCACGACGAGGCTGACCAGCCACGGCACCAGCACCACGACCAGCAGGATGTTGCGCCATTTGGGAAGGCGCCAGAGCAGCCAGGCGATGGGATAGGCCAGCACCGCCGACGTCACCGATACGACGGCCGCGACCGAGACGGTGCGCAGGAAGACGTCGTGGTAGTCGGCGCGATCGAGGATCTGCCGGAAATAGGTGAGCGAGAACCCGTCCTTGGTCCAGAAGGCGTGCAGGAAGAGCAGCGCCACCGCCCCCAGGAAGAGCGCGAGGACCAGCCCGGCCGGCAGCAGCAGCCAGCCCAGGCTCTTGGGCGCTGCGGTGGCACCCCGCATCTCAGGCACCGGCCGCGAAGCCCGGCGGGAACGCAGCCGACGCGCCTGTCTCGGCGTCGAAGGCCTCGGCGAGCCGGATGAGGTGCGCTTCCTCGTACCACGGCGCCACGACCTGGATGCCGATCGGCAGGCCTGCCGTGGAGCGGCCGAACGGGATCGAGATGGCCGGGTGGCCCGTCATGTTGAACGGGATCGTGTAGGTGTACCAGGCGGCCCGCAGGTCGCCGAGCGGCTTGCCATCGACAACCAGCGGCGCGAACTGATCCTGGGACGCCAGCGGCGCCGGGGTCGCCACCGTCGGGGTCAGCAGAAGGTCGGCATCGGCGAACAGACGCTGCACCGACCTGTAGGCCGTGGTGCGGTCGGCCAGGGCGCGACGCAGCATCACCGCGTCGACCGCATCGCCTTCGTCCAAGGTCCGGGCAAAGGACGGATCGAGATCATCGCGCCGGTTCTTGCGGATGTCGGCGTAGCGTTCGATCTGGTTGGCGCGCAGGATGATGCGCGCCACGTCGAGCTTCCAATCGACGTCGCGGCCGTCCATCTCCTTGATGGATGCACCGTTCTTGTCGAGGAAGGCGAGCGCCGCGTCGAGACGGGCTTCGGTATCGGGATCGAGATAGCCGCCGGTCATGCGGCGGATCACGGTGATGCGCTTGCCGGCGATCGGATGCCCGCCCGCCTCCCCGGGCCAAGCGAATGGCGTGCGACCGATGGCAGCCGTCCAGGGATCGTCGCGATGGCCGCGCGACATCGACGCCAGCCCGGCGCCGAGGTCGGTCGGATGGCGCGCCATCACGCCGAGATAGGTGAGCTGGCCGAACTGGTCGGGCGCAACCTCGTGCGGCACGCGGCCGAGCGTGGCCTTGAGGCCGTAGATGCCGCAGCAGGCGGCCGGAATGCGACCCGAGCCGGCGCCGTCGGTCGACATGGCGATGGGGCCCAGCCCCAGGGCGACGGCAACCGCCGCGCCGCCGCTCGATCCACCCGACGTGTGCGCGCGGTTCCACGGGTTGCGCGTGACGCCGTGCAGGCGGCTGTCGGTCAGCACCTTGTGGCCGAACTCCGGAGTCGTGGTCTTGGCAAACAGCACGGCATCGGCGGCACGCCACTGGGCGATCGCGTCGGCGTCCACCGTCGGCACGTTGTCCTTCATGGTGAGCGAGGCGAAGGCCGTCCGCAGCCCCTTGGTCAGGATCAGGTCCTTGGCCGAGACGGGCACGGCCGCCAGCGCACCGAAGCCGTTGCCGCGCTTGCGCCTGGCATCGAGCGCATCGGCCGCGGCGCGCGCACCCTCGGCATCCAGCGTTGCAATCGGATTGAACGGCTCGGCCCTCGTCACGCGCTCCAGGACACCCTCGATGAGGTCGCGCGCGGAGACTGTGCCCGACGCGAAGGCCTCGACATGCTGGGCGACGGTACGGCCGGCGAAATCCCTGGCGGACATGGTTCTTCTTTCAGGTTGAGACGAAGACGGTGAGCGTGTCGGAAGGCACGACGACGCGCACCGTGTTTCCTTCGCACAGTTCCGCAGCATGCGGGGCGCCCGCCATCATCAGCGCCGTGAGCGGCCCCAGCGGCGTGGCGAGCATCGCCTTCACCGTGGGGCCAAGGCGGTGCAGTGCATCGATGCGCGCATCGAGCGCGAGCCCGTTCGCACCATCGCCGCCGATGGCGACGGCTTCCGGCCGGCAGCTGATCTGGCAGGCAGCACCGGCCGCCGCTTGTCCGACGATGGCCGACGGCGGCAGGTCCAGGCGATGGTGGCCGAGGTCGACCGACACCGAGGCGCCGTTCACGGTCGCGATGCGGCCATCCAGCATGTTGATGTCGCCCACGAAGCGCGCCACGAACGGCGACGCCGGCCGGCGATAGATGTCGCCCGGCGTGCCGACCTGGCGCACGCGACCGCCCTCCATGACGACAACCTGGTCGGACAGCAAGGTCGCTTCTTCCTGATCGTGCGTGACGAAGACAAAGGTGGTGGCAAGCTGGCGCTGGATCGCCTTCAGCTCGACCTGCAGCTGGCGGCGCAACTGCAGGTCGAGCGCGGAAAGCGGCTCGTCGAGCAGCAGGATCGCGGGCTCCAACGCCAGCGACCGCGCCAGCGCCACGCGCTGCTTCTGGCCGCCGGAGAGCTGGCCGATGCGGCGGCGCTCGAAGCCCGCCAGGCCCACCAGGCCGAGGAAACGCGAGACCTTGGCGGCAATCTCGGCCGCCGGCGCACCGCGCACCTTAAGGCCGTAGGCGACGTTCCCGAAGACGTCGAGATGCGGAAAGAGGGCCAGGTTCTGGAACACCATGCCGATCGGCCGACGCCGCGGTGCCACGCCCTGCATCGGTGCGCCATCGATCGCGATGGTGCCGCGGCTGGCGTCAAGGAAGCCCGCGATCAGGCGCAGCAACGTCGTCTTGCCACAGCCCGAGGGGCCGAGCAGGGTCACGAAGCTGCCGCCCTCGATCACGAGGTCGACACCATCGAGGACCGTCGTGGTGCCGAAGTCCCTGCCGACACCGGCGACCGTGATCGTGCCTCGCTTCACTTCTGGACACCGGACATCAGTTTCTCGGCGAGGTCGACGCGCGCCTCGTTGTGGTCGACGACGACGCTCCAGTCCGGCGCATAGAGACGCTTCACGATCTCGTCGTAGGGCCGGCCCAGCGTCTTCTGGAGCTCTTCGGGCAGCTTGACCTTGGAATTCATCGGCAACCAGCCATCGAGCAGCGCGGCGCGCAGCTGCGGTTCGGCGCCGGCGATATAATTCAGCCAGAGCAGCGCCTTGTCCTGGTGCTTGGCACCCTTGGGCACCACCACGACATAGGGCAGCATCAGGGCGCCTTCCTTGGGTATCACGATGTCGACGTTGGCGGCACCCTGGCGGCGCAAGGCCCAGACCCGCGAGGCATAGAAGGGAACGGCGGCGACCTCGCGCCGCGTCAGCAGCGTGTTCATATGGGCGAGCGAGGTATAGGTGGCCAGCACGTTGGGCGCGATGCGCTCCAGCAGCTTGAAGCCCGGATCGATATCCTTCTCGCTGCCGCCCATGGCCTTGGCCATGATCACCGCATCGTAGGGCGCGAGATAGACCGGGCGGGTCAGGGAGAGCTTGCCCTTCCACTTGGCATCGGCCAGCCCTTGCCACGAGGCGAAGTCCTCGGCCTTGGCCAGCTCGGTGTTGTAGGCGATGCCGTAGTAGGTGAAGTAGACCGGCAGGCCGACATGGCGGCCTGCCTTGTCCCGGGTGAGATACTTCGGATCGACGTCGCCAATGCCCGGGAGTTGCTTGTCGTCGAAGGACTCGATCAGACCGGCCTTGGACAGCGCGATCGCCTCGAAATAGGTGACCAGCGCCAGATTGTACTGGCTGGCCGCCGCCGGGGAGCGCAGGCCACCGGCCGGGTTCGGCACCTCCACCATCTTGATGGTGACGCCGCCGCCCTCCGGCGCGAACTGCTTGATGAAGGCTTCGCGCCAGGTGTTGGCACCGCCGCCGCCCCACACCGCCATGGTCAGTTCCTGCGCCGCCGCACTTGCGGAGACACACACCATGGCGGCGGCGCATGCCAGCGCCTTCATTCGGCTTATCATCGTCAGCCCCCTTCGCAACCCCTGTGGTTCCGACTTTAGGTGGGCCTGGCGACGGCAGAAAAATTCATTCGTTCCGGGTGATCATTCCAACAGGTTATGAACCTTCATTCCTTCCCCCGGAGGGGAAGGTGCCCCGAAGGGGCGGAAGGGGGATGTTCGAGCGGATTCGAATGGCGCCGCGCGATACCGAATCTATTGCAACATCCCTCTTCCGGCGCTTCGCGCCACCTTCCCCCTCCGGGGGAAGGGTAAAATCACAAACGCTCGGGATGACAGGCTGATCGGACCACCGCGCGCCGCGGTTCAGTCCTGCGAGCGCGCGGCCACCTCGATGCGCTGGATCAGCCGCTCCCGCTGGGCGTTTGTCGCTCCCCCGAGGAGGATGCGGACGCAGACGATCGGCAGGTAGGGCTCCATCGCGGCCGTCAACGCCGCCTGGGACATGCCGGCTAGCCGCGCGTATTGGGCCTGCGCGGCCGCATTGACGGCGCGCGGCCGCTGCGGATCGTCGGCGACGTCCGGTGCGAGCTCGGTCAGGAGGATGTGGCAGATCCCAAGGTCGAAGGCGGCAGGCGCGCGGACCGCACCGAGCCAGTCGACGATTCTCGGACCATCCGCCGTCATGACCACATTGCCGGGGTGGAGGTCGCCATGGCACAGCCCGTCCCCCGGTTGCAGGCGCTCGATCAGGGCGAGGATGCCGCTGGCGATGTGCTTGGAAACCATGCCGCCGGCGCTGCGCAACGCCCCGTCCATCCAATCGCGCAGGGGCAGGACCTCCCATGTCGGCGGCGTCTTGTGAACGGACATGTAGAGGGACGCGAGGATCGCGCCCGCCTGTCCGAACGTCATGGCGCCGCTGCGCGTGAGCTGCAGCAGGGTCGGTCCGTCGAGGCGGCGAAGCACGATACCCACGCGCCCCTCCAGGGTCACCACGTCGAGCACCTCCGGCGCCGGGGCGCCGGCGGCGAAGACGGCGCGGGTCATGTAGGCCTCGTGCCAGCCGAGCTGCCGCGGAACGCCGGCCTTGAACAGCTTCACGACCTGACCGGGCGCCCAGGCGTGGATGTCCGCCGAGGCGCCTTCGCCGATCTTCTCTCCCAGGGATCCCCGCATCGGCTGCCCTCCGTCGCGCGGAGCAAATACCGGCGGCGGGCCAGGTTAAACCCCTTCCGTCGCGCGGCCGCCTTGACAGCGCGCCGGATCTCGCCGCATCGTACGTATTGCAAGATTGAGGTGTATACGAAGGCTGGCCGGTGCCCCCGTGCCGGTCTCTTGTTGAGCGGCTCACACCCGATCAGCGCAGCCCCACCGCTGAAGCCTGTCGAGCCTTGTACCGGGCACGCCCGGGTCGCGCATCGCCTCCCTCTCCTGCTCCCGAACCTACGTGATGAAGCCCGCAGCGCCTTGCCCCGAGGCCGCGCTGATCTTCATGCCATTTGGCTATGGCGACCGAAGTTTCTTGTCTGGTGAGGTCCCACACCGCTGTGCAAATTGCCTGCGACAAGGTTTGCGTGGCGCGGTTGCCGAACGAGATGTCCGCCCGTCGTACCGTGAGCCGAGCCCTGTATCGCCCGGAGCGGCACATGCGCCGCGAAGCCACCGGGGGGACTCTTCGAGGACACGATGGACCCATTCGGCAATATGCCTCCTCAGGCCAAGGTGTGGCTGCTGCGCGCGGCACAGGCCAAATCCGAGCTCGACGGCAACCTGAAAACCGCCAAGGCCATCGGAGCCGTCCTGAAGGACCTTCTGGGCAAGCACCCCCTGCAGGTGCAGGCGATCGCCAAAACCACCCAGTCGCTCCTGCAGGAACGCCGCATGGCCAAGACCGCGCGCGAGGTACAGATCGCCGCCGAGACCATCAAGGACGTCCTCGAGACGTCGCCCGAGGCGGCGCAGGCCTTGAAGGCTTCGGCGGAAATCGCAACCGCCGAGGTGGAAACGATGGTCTTCAACAAGGCCACGGGACAATGGGTACGCCTGGCGAGCCGCTCGGCCGGCACGCTGCTGTCGTGCTTCTGCGTCGTCGCATCGGCATCCATGATCGTCGACATCCTGATGGTCACGGCGAAGTCGGCGGATGCGGCGGAATGGGAAGCCACGCCCGATCTCATCCGGCGCGCGCGCCTGCTGCAGGCGTCGGTCGGACCGCTGACTCCCGCCGACCGCAGCATCGTGCAGCAGGTTGCGCACTATCGGCTGCAGTTCGCCATGCAGACGTTCGTCGAGATCATGCAGCAGCACATCAGCGCGCAGCAGCGACAGGCGCAGCTGGAGGCGCTGCGGACCAACCCGGCATGGCGACCCGGCGCGCGGTGGTGATCCCGACAACAGCGCGGCCGCTGCCTGCCGCGGAACGCCGGGTGACGTCCTCTACCGCCTGGACCGCACGGCCGAGGCCCGCGCGGAACGGGAGCGGACGCCTTGGCCCGTGGCCGCCTGTGAGGGCGGCCAGATCATCCGGCGGCGCCTCGACCTGACGCACTCGGGATGACGGCGCGACATCCGCGCGACAGCTGGTACCAACCGCCCAACGCCGCGATTGACCGCATGCCCGGACTTGGGCTTTATACGCCGCCTACCACCGGTGTGCCCCTGTGGCGGAATGGTAGACGCGGCAGACTCAAAATCTGTTGCCCGCAAGGGCGTGTTGGTTCGAGTCCGACCAGGGGCACCATCTTTTTGGGTGAAAGCAGGAGCTGAGAGGCCGACGGACCTCCCATGCTCGCCGCCCCGCCGATCCCGCCCAGCGGCACACATCAAGACGCCCCTCTCACCCAACTGGGTGATGCGGACGCCGGCACGCACATAGCATGATGGCGCGGAAGGGCCGGCGACAACGAGGGGGGCGCGGCATGCTGACGATGGGGCGCTTGGGGTGTGCCTTGATGCTGACTGTGCTGGCGGCGAGCGGGCCGGCACTGGGACAATACCGATCGGAATCGGCGCCAACGCACGACAATGTCGCGCGCACGGATCCCGCGACACCCGTGCAAGGTGGCGAAACCTTGATCGCGCGGGCGCACCACTGGAGCGCCTGGCTCAGCGGCGGCCGGTTGGTGCTGATCGAGGACGATGGCGGCGGTTTCAATTCCGCCATCATCGTGAATTCGGACACCATCGATTTCGGCATCACCAGCCAGCAGTGGCGCGTGACGCCAGGGGCGCGCTACGACATGACGATCGCCATCGACGGTCAGACGTTTTCCGGCACCGCCTATGGCATCAACGACACGACCATCCAGATGCGCGACATCAACAACCGCTTCCTGCAGAGCCTGTACTGGGGTCTGAATGCCAACATTCGGGTCAACAACTACGACCTGCTGCTGTCGCTGACCGGCTCGAAGGCGATCATTGACGCCGGCCTGCGCTATCTGCGCGACGGACGCTGAACGCTCCCGGGCGAAAGGAACACAGAGGGACATCCGATGCGCCGCAACCTTTTGCCGGCGCATCCGTTCTGCAGACGATCCTGCGCGAGCGAGACCACCGTGCCACCTCCGGTCCGCGGTCACGCACAGCAGGGCCGCCACGGCGCTGCAGTCTTGCGAACGGCGTTTGCAGCCATGTCGATCGTCATCGGCGCCTTCATCGGCGCATGTTGCAGCGGCTTGACCGTCATGGGGTATCAGGTCGAGCCCGAGGACAGGAAAGTGATCGTCCTCGGCGGCCTGATGGGCGGTAGCCTCCTGGGCGGCCTCGCCATGCTCGTCGGAGCACCGTAGGCCCTGACTCAGTAGCTCGTGGGCGCCCGCAGGCAACAGCCGTCATGATCATGGGTCGCCGTGCAGCCGCCGACCAAGGCCACGGCGCCGGCGACAAGAGCGATGCGCAGCAAGGCAAGCATCGCGAACCTCCTGAGGCGTGGTTCAACACACACGCCGTTGCTGCCTGCGGGCAACTCGCTCAGAGAGCCGAGTTGGACCCGCCGGCAAATACTGCGCACCAGACGTCTCTCTCGAACATCGCCGAAAGGACGATCCCCGCTGTTGCTTACTCGGCGGCCGCACGGTTGGCGTTCGCCTTCGCCTCGCCGCTCAAGAGAGCGGCAGGATCGGCAGGGGTCTTCAACAGCACGTACTTGAGTGAAATCGCGCCGTCGTTGCAATGCTTCATGAAATCGACCAGCGCCTCGCCCTGCAGGACCTGACGACGCGCTTCGGCCCGACAGGACTGATCGCGATCGACAGATGACGTTTCGGCGAGCGCGCTCGTGGCGAGCACTGTGCCTGTCGCAACAGCGACAAGCGTCTTGAGCAACGTGGACATGACATTCTCTCCTTTGGATCGCCGTAGCGGACCGACAACGTTGAGACTTCAGTTCGTCGCCTGACGGTTGTCCGAGGCGACTGCGGCACAGGTGGGCGTCACCTCACGAGACATCAACACGTCGCGCGCCCCTGATTTTCTTGTACCCCGGCAAGATAAAGTCATGGGTGTCACGGTAAGGAATCTACAAGAAGGCAGCCGTGCCATGGCCTAGTGCGCGTCGGCAGGCGGTGCCTTGGGCGGCACGACCTTGCGCATCAGCGGCACCATGACGGTGGCGACGACGAAGCAGGCCATGATGACCATGAACGCGTCGGCGTAGGTCAGTGTCTGCGCCTCGCGCCAGGTCAGCGACCACAGCAGCTTCAGTGCCGCCACATGGCCCTGCTGCGCGTCGCCGCCGGCGGTCGCGGCGGCCGTCGCCTCCAGCCGCTGCAACAGGTCGGTCGCGGCCGGATTGGCCGTGTTCAGATGCTCGGCGAGCCGCAGGAAATGCAGGTTGGCACGGTCATTCAGAATCGTGGCGCAGGCTGCGATGCCGATGGCGCCGCCGAGGTTGCGCATCAGGTTGAAGAGGCCCGAGGCCAGCTTCAGCCGCACCGGCGCCAGGCCGCCCAGGGTCAGCGTGATGGCCGGCGCCGCGGCAAACTGCTGCGCGAAGCCGCGCAGCGCCTGCGGCGGCAGCAGTTCCTCCCATCCCCAGTCATGGGTGATGGGCGTGAAGTTCCACATGCTGAGCGCGAAGCAGGCCATGCCGAACATCAGCAGCCAGCGCAGGTCGAAGCGGCGGGCGAACCAGGCGTAGACCGGGATGGACAGGATCTGGAACACGCCGGTCGAGAAGATCGCCAGCCCGATCTGCAGGGCACTGAACCCGCGCACGCGCCCCAGGAACAGCGGCGTGAGGTAGATGGTGGCGAAGATGCCGATGCCGGTGACGAACGAAAAGAAGCAACCCAACGCGAAGTTCAGGTTCCGGAGCGCGCGCAAGTCCACGATCGGCTGGCCATAGGTGAGACTGCGCCAGATGAAGGCGACGCCGGTGACGCCGGCGATCCAGGCCGTGGCGCGGATGGTATCGTCACCGAACCAGTCCCAGCGCGCGCCTTCCTCGAGCGTGTACTCCAGGCAGCCGAGGAACAGCGCCATCAGGATCATGCCGACGTAGTCCGCACCACGCAGCAGCGACAGATCAGGCTTGTCGATCTTCACCAGCATCGGCACCACCACGGCGACGAAGATGCCGGGCACCAGGTTCACAAAGAACAGCCAGTGCCAGGAGTAGTTGTCGGTGAGCCAGCCGCCGATGGTCGGGCCCAAGGTCGGCGCCAGCGAGGCGATGGCGCCGATCGTCGCCGCCGCGATCACGCGCTGCTGGCCTTCGAAATAGATGAAAGCGGTGGTGAACACGGTCGGGATCATCGAGCCGCCCAGGAAGCCCTGCAGGGCGCGGAAGGCGATCATGCTGTAGATGCTCGTGGCCAGACCGCAGAGCATGCTTGCGATCGTGAAGCCGAGCGCCGAGCCGACGAACAGCCAGCGTGTCGAGAAGACGCGGGTCAGCCAACCCGACAACGGGATCACGATGATCTCGGCGATCAGGTAGCTGGTCTGCACCCAGGCGGTCTCGTCGGCACCGGCCGACAGCCCGCCGCCGATGTCCTGCAGCGACGCCGAGACGATCTGGATGTCCAGCAGCGCGATGAAGAAGCCGACGCACATCGTGGCGAAGGCCACGACCTTCG
>DATEIF010000037.1:0-8407 GCA_035279205.1 Vineibacter sp. | reverse complement strand
TCCGATCAACGCCGACTGCACGGGCGAGCCCCCCGGCGAATTCACGAGCAAGGCCACCGCTGTCGCGCCAGGCAGCCGGAAGGCCCGCTCCAGGCGCGCCGCCACCGCGGCCAGCGACAGGCTGCGGCCGAAAACCTCGCGGGCGGCGATCACGCCCGAGAGCCGCACCACCGGCACGAGCGGCGGTGGCTCGCCGCCCAGGTAGCGCAGGCGGGTGAACAGGGAGGATAGCGCGCCCATGGCCCTCTTCCGTTAGGTCACCATCGGTATGTCGGGTGCACACCGGCCCGGCGCAAGCCGCCGTGATCTCGGACCGCGGGCGTCCCCGCCCGCACGCGCTCGGAGCGAAGCGTAGGGCGAGAAACTGTGGGCGCTAAGGCGCCGATGCGGGCGTGGACGCCCGCGGTCCCAAAAAGGAACCGGCTACGGCTCATCCTGCGAATTCCAGCGGCGCGGCATCGCGCAGGATGGCGTCGGCTTGCGGCGTGTAGCCACCGCTCGCGTCGTGCAGCACAAGCCCCGGCACGGTGAGGATGGCGCCGCCTGTGCCCCGGCGGGCGCGCAGCATCACGCGCTTGGGCGCGGCGCCGGCACGCGGCAGCAGCGGCAGAACAGCGAGGTCGACAACATGGGGGCGAAGCCGCGCAATGAGCTCGGGCAGACGATCGGCGCGATGCACCACGCTCACCGTGCCGCCGGGCCGCACGACACGCAGGCAGTAGTCGAGCCAGATCGCAAGGTCGGCGGTCGATTCGACCGTGGCCAACGCCTTGCCGCGATCCGGCGACGGGTCGGCCTGTGCTGCCGGCAGGTAGGGCGGATTGGTCATCACGTGATCGACCGCGGCCAACACCGGCGGTGTCGCGACATCGCCGGTGATCACGTCGAAGGCATCGGACGAACCATTGCGGTCGGCGTTGAGCCGTGCCAACGCTGCATAGCGGGGCTGGACCTCCAGCCCGACCGTCCGGACGCCGGTCAGTCCCATCGCGGCCGCCCGCGCCAGCAGGCAGAGCGTCGCCGCACCGACGCCGCACCCGACGTCCAGGATCCTCTCACCCGAAGCCAGGGGAACCGCTGCCGCCAGCAGCACGGCATCCACCGCCACCCGATAGCCGCGTGCCGGTTGCAGCACATGCACGCGACCACCCAGCAGCGCATCATCGGTGCAGTCGGCGACATCCATTGACCGGGATGGGGGCACAATCTTCGACATGGTGCCGCATGATGGCGCCGACGACCGCCGGCGCCCAAGCGGAAACGACGCCACGCGTACGCCAGCGTGGCTGCGTCCCGCTGTCACAACAGGCAGCTCTTGGCTGCACATGATTTGCACCCCATCGTCACATATGCGACACGTCGCACAGCGTGGTGTAGAAGCGCAGGAAGGCCCGGTCGCGGCCGGGGAGGCGAACATGGCCGTAGTGCTGACATTTGACGACAAGCGACGCAAGGCACCCAGTCTTGACGCGCTGGTCGCGTTCACGGCCGCCGACCTGGAGCGCGTCAACGCCATGATCGCCGCCCGCATGTCCTCGCCGGTGGCGCTGATTCCCAAGCTGGCCGACCACCTGGTGAGCGCCGGCGGCAAGCGCCTGCGACCGCTGCTGACCATCGCCGCCGCCCAGCTGTGCGGCTATCAGGGCGAGCATCACATCAAGCTCGCCGCCTGCGTCGAGTTCATCCATTCCGCCACCCTGCTGCACGACGACGTCGTCGACGGCAGCGACCTGCGCCGCGGCCAGCCGGCCGCCA
Organism: Vineibacter sp.; assembly: GCA_035279205.1. Classification (GTDB taxonomy): domain Bacteria; phylum Pseudomonadota; class Alphaproteobacteria; order Reyranellales; family Reyranellaceae; genus Vineibacter. Next base: position 6,652 of record DATEIF010000037.1, on the reverse strand, counting down.
ATGCCATCTGGGGCAACAAGGCGAGCGTGCTGGTCGGCGACTTCCTGTTCACGCGCGCGTTCGAGCTGATGGTCGAGGTCGGCTCGCTGGAGGTGCTGGGCATCCTGAGCGGCGCCTCCAGCGTGATCGCCGAGGGCGAGGTGCTGCAGCTGTCGACCGCCAACAACACGACCACCAGCGAGGCCACCTACCTCGAGGTCATCAAAGCCAAGACCGCCAAGCTGTTCTCCGCCGCCGCCGAAGTGTCGCCGGTGATTGCCGGACGGCCGGCTGCCGAGTGCGCGGCGCTCGCCAGCTATGGCATGAATCTCGGCATCGCCTTCCAGCTTGTCGATGATGCGCTCGACTACGGCGGCACCGCGTCCAAGCTGGGCAAGGCCGTCGGCGATGATTTCCGCGAGGGCAAGATCACGCTGCCGGTGATCCTGGCCTTCCTGCGCGGCGATGCGGCCGAGCGCACCTTCTGGACGCGCGCCATGGAGAAGCTCGACCAGAGCGACGTCGACCTGCCGCACGCCATCGAGCTGCTGCACCGGCACAACGCGCTGGCCGACGCGCTGGAGCGTGCCCGCCACTACGGCGCCATGGCGCGCGACGCCCTGGGCCTGTTCGCCGACGGGCCGGTCAAGCGCGCTCTGCTCGAGACCGTCGATTTCGCCATCGAACGCGCCCATTGAGGGACGGTACCAGCCTCATCCTGAGGAGGCCGCGCAGCGGCCGTCTCGAAGGATGGCTGCAGACACGGTGCGGTTGCCCACCCTTCGAGACGCGTCGCTGCGCGACGCTCCTCAGGGTGAGGTACTGCTTCGGCGGCTTTCGCTTTGCGCTCAGCGTTCATGGCGATAGCATCCGCCGTTCCGCCCGCCGCGAGAGCCCATGCCGATCGACCTGAAAGCCCACATCCGTCCGATTCCGGATTTTCCCAAGCCCGGCATCCTGTTCTACGACATCACGACGCTGCTGCTGCATCCCGCGGCCTTGAAGGATACCGTCGATCGCCTGGCGGCCCGCGTGCGGCCCTACAAGCCGGACCTGCTGGCCGGCATCGAATCGCGTGGCTTCATCTTCGGCGCGCCGCTGGCCTACGCGCTGGGCTGCGGGTTCGCCATCCTGCGCAAGAAAGGCAAATTGCCGGGACGCATCAGCGCGCACGAGTACGCGCTGGAATACGGCACCGACACGCTGGAGATCCACGACGATGCCGTGCAGCCCGGCCAGCGCGTCGTGCTGATCGATGACCTGCTGGCCACAGGCGGCACGCTGTCGGCCGGCGCGCGGCTGCTGCGCCAGGTCGGCGCCGTGGTGCCGGCGGCCGCCTGCGTCATCGAGCTCAGCTTCCTTGGCGGGCGCGCCAAGCTCGATATCCCGGTCGAGACGCTGGTGACCTACGAGTCCTGACGCGCCAGCCGTCCAGCACACAACCTCCTCATCATCACAATTCGCCCCTTGGCCCCTCCGCGCCCGATGCACAGATGAAGCGTGCACGGATGGAGATCGCCATGGGAATTCGCGCTCTGGCTGCGCTTGTCGCGGTCATCTCCCTCGGCCTGGCCGGCGAAGCCGCGGCACAGACCGGACGGCGCGACGGGTCTGAGATTCAGCGCCAGCAGCAATTGCAGCGTCAGCTTGACCAGCAACGACGCGATACCTGGCAGCGGGATCAGGAACGCTTGCGCGACGACGGCTGGCGCCGCACGCAGGAGATGCAGCAGCGGCGTAATCTGCAGCAGCAGGACGATCAGCGCCGTCGCCAGCAGTGGCAGCCGCGGCCATAACCTGCACCTGTCACCCTTCGCTCCACTCGGGATGACAGTCGCGACTGACAGTCGATTGAATCATGCGCCTGGGAGCGCGGGCCTCCGGCCCGCTCACGTCTGGGCACAACACCCATGCGGGCGAGACGCCCGCGCTCCCAGGAGCGAACGCGGGCGTCCCAACCACGATCGGCTCAGTCCTCCATCTTGAAGGACAGTTTCAGCTTGGTGCGGTAGGCGTGGATCTTGCCGTCCTCGATCTGGATGTCCTGCTCCACCACCTGGGCGATGCGCAGGTCACGCAGCGATGAGCTCGCACGCTGGACAGCCGCGGCCGCCGCCTTCTCCCACGAGTCCGGGCTGGATCCCACGACCTCGACGATCTTGTACACGCTCTCGGGCATGGCTCTGTCCTCCCTCGCTGCACATCCGGGCCGAGGATCGGCCCGGATCCTTCAGGCGACAGATCAGGCGTCAGTCTCGTAACGCAGGCCGAGCTTGAGCGTCACCTGATAGCTGGCGGCCTTGTTGTCGCGAATGCTGCCGCGCAGTTCGATCACCTCGAACCACTCCAGGTTCCGCAGCGACTTCGAGGCCGTGCCGATTGCGTTGTTGATCGCCTCGGAGATCGATACGTCCGAGGTGCCGACGATTTCGGTCTTCACATACGTGTTCTGGCCGGTCATGGCCGCGCTCCACCGACGGGTCTTCAGGACGCCGTGGCCATACCGGCACACGACGCGACGCGGTGAACAAACGCCAATTGCCGGTCAGTCTATCCCGGTACTGCCCTTACCGCCACCGTGTAGCGATCGACCTGCTGATGCCTAGTCGGCCATGACGCCGAGAGCGGCCAGCGCCCAGACCAGGGGCTGACTTGCCCGCAGCAAGACCAGCGCGAAGACGCGCCGGATATCACCCAGCGGGTTGCGGCGAAACCAGTCGCCGAGCGCCAGTTCCACAGCGAAAGCTGCAATCATCAGAGCCAGGCCCACAACGAAGGGCAGGCCGAACACGTCATCAAGTCCTTCGGCAGCCAACGCCGCGACAGCCGCACGCCATGCCCAGGCGAATGGACCAATCATGCGAATCCCCCGCATCGGCGACGCCCCCGGAGACGTCGCTGAGGATGCGATTCTGACAGAAATATCGCCTGGCGACCAGTGAATGGGTCGATCCCATGATCATCCCGAACGCGTATGACCACGCACAACCTCATCTTGGGGAGCCGGCCTAGCCGGCGTCTCGACGGCTGGGCTGCAATTGCGCTGGTTCGTTCCAGTTGTCGCGCTGTTCGTGTGGCAGCTCACCCTTCGAGACGCTCGCTGTGCTCGGTCCTCAGGGTGAGGAGGTGCCTTAGTCGCCGACCAGGAGTCCCTGCGGCGGCTTCTCGGGTACGAGCTCGGCATATGTGTGCATGCCGACGCGAGCGCCGCGCCGGCCGGTCAAGGCGACATAGACCTCGATCGTCTCGCCGGGCTCGACGTCCACAACCAGACCTGAGGGAAACGTCACATAACCTTTTACAACTTCATAACCAGAAGCAATGCGGAATACCTTGGGATGCATAAGCGCCTCGTAGACGCGACAAGACCTATCCGAAAAGATGCAAACAAGGCGCCGCACATACACCATAATGCGCGACCAACCCACAACAATTGCTACCACTCCGCTATGCAGGCCGAAGAGAAGCATCCACGGTCGGCGGCGCTCCCCATCGTCGCCCCAACTTTTGATTTCATTGATACCGGCGGTTCGTGAATGGGCTGGAATTCCACGGGAAATGCCGTCGATCCGCAAACAGAGTAGCAACGCGATTTTTCGCGACTCAGCGCTCCCGCAGGTACCTATGGGCGACACCAGCCAGGCTTGGGCCGCCTGCCATTCCACGACCGGGCATGGCCAGCCCTCACCATCGCCCTGCCGATATCTCGCCCCTGATAGGTGACGGTGGCCAGATCGCGGCGATGCCGTTCGACGCGCCGTACGGCGACACGCACGTGGGCGCCGATGGGAAGTATCCGGCCGAGATACGCCGTCGCTGCTCTGCCACGCTTGATCTCCAGGCCGCATTTGGCGTTGATCTTCAGCGGCTCCGGCGTGTCGATGTTATCGATCCGGACGCCTCGCTCGACACGCGGACGGGTGCGTACCTTGATGGTGTCGCCGTCGGTGATATGGGTCACCGTGCCATCGTACTCGAAAGGCTTCGACCAAGCGGGGCCGGCGGAGAGCGCCAGCACGACCAGTAGAAACGTCAGAACCATACGCTGTGCTGTCACACGCTACTCCTTCGCAGGTCTTACTCCGCCGGGTTTGACGTGATGCACACGGTGGACGTGGCCATGGCTATCCGGCCGATCATCCCGGTCGCGGCGGTGCCGGCGAGCAGAAGGTGAAGCCGCTGCCGAGCAAGAGGGCGACGAAGCCCCAAGCGAGAGGCCCGAGCAAAAAGAAAAGCCGGTCCCGAGGGACCGGCTAATCCATTGAAAACATTGGTCGGAGTGAGAGGATTCGAACCTCCGGCCCCTAGCTCCCGAAGCTAGTGCTCTACCAGGCTGAGCTACACTCCGTCAGGCCCGCGGCACCTGGTTTGCCGCGGGAGGCGCGGGTTATACCGTCGCCCCCCGGGTACTGCAAGGCTGTGATCTCACGCCGCGTCGTGTTTGGCGCCGACCTTGGTGAACTTGGCATTTTCGTCAGGCAGCACGGCGAAAGCGGCGGTCGAGACCGCAATCGGTGCGGGATCGCGGTCGGTATAGAACGTCACCTCGCCGAACACCGTGCTGCGGCCCAGCTTCAGGGGACGGGACTGGCCGATCACGTCGCAGTCGACGGCGGCCCGCATGAAGTTGGTGGTCAGCGAGATCGTCGCCATCGACGGCAACCGCCCCAGCGCCTCGGCGAAGGTGAACACCAGCATGGTGTCGGCCATGGCCATCAGCGCCTGGCCCAGCACCACGCCGCCGGCGCGCTGAATGTGGGGCGAGCGCGGCAAGCGGGCGCGCACGCCCGACGGCGAGACCGCCTCGACCCTCATGCCGAGATCCGCGACCCAGGACGGGAAGTGCCCGCCCGGCCGCAGCATCTCCTGCACCTGCTCGACCGTCATGAAAGCCATCGCACCCTCTGCTCGTTCCGTTAGGATGCGCGCACCGTACACGATCCGGGGTTCCGCCATGAGTGCCGTCGCCGCCAATTTCGCCACCGACTACCAAGACGCCCGCCAGAAATTCTGCGCCGCGGCCGCTGCCTGCGGCGGGCAGTTCCGGTCCTATCGCAATCCGACGCTGGGCCCCGACGGCGGCCGGCTGTTCATGGATACCGTGCGCTTCGGCGACGACGATGCGCCCAACATGCTGGTGCTGTTGGCAGCCACGCACGGCGTCGAGGGCTTCTGCGGCTCGGGCGCCATCGTGAACTGGCTCCGAAGCGGCGGCCCGGCCAAGCTGCCCAAGGGCACCGGCGCGCTGGTGATCCACGGCGTCAACCCGCACGGCTTCGCCTGGATCCGCCGTGTCAACGAAGACAACGTCGATCTCAACCGCAACTTCGTCGACCATGCCAAGCCCTATCCCAAGAACGACGGTTACGTCGAGATCGCGGCGGCCCTGAACCCGCCGGCCTGGACCGAGGCGGCGCTAGCGACCGCCCAGCAGGTGCTGGACTCCTATGCCCAGAAGCACGGCGCCTTCGGCCTGCAGGGCGCCATCACCGGCGGCCAGTACACCCACCAGGACGGCATCTTCTTCGGCGGCCACAAGCCGACATGGTCGAACCGCACGCTGCGCGCCGTCATCCGCACCGAGCTGGGCCGGGCCAGGCGCATCGGCTGCATCGACTTCCACACCGGCCTGGGGCCGTTCGGCCATGGCGAGATCATCGGCCTGGGCGCGCCGGGCCAGCCCGCCTTCGCACGCCAGAAGGCCTGGTATGGCGATGAGCTCACCTCGCCCGAAAGCGGCACGTCGACCTCGGCCGTGGTGGTCGGCGTGGTGATGGATGCCTTCCCGCAGGAGGCGCCCGACGCGGAATTCACAGGCATCGCCCTGGAATACGGCACCTACCCTGTGCCGGAGGTGCTGGACGCGGTGCGGCGCGACAACTGGCTGCACCACAATGGCGATCTCAAGTCGGCGCTCGGCAAGGAGATGAAGGCGTACGTGCAGGAGCGCTTCTACCCCGCCGGCGCCAAGTGGGCCGAGCTGGTGTGGGCGCGTGCCGCGGACGTGATCGGCAAGGCGGTGACGGGGCTGAACAGCTAGGCGCCTTCGGACCGCGGGCAGCCTGCCCGCGGTCCTAAAAAACCCAGAAAAACTAACAACGCGGTCAACGAAAACTAGGTTGTTGACCACCGGCGCCCGCCGCATGTTCGGCGCCACGGGACTGATCCTCCTCGACGGATCTGCGGAGATTTGAACGAGCAGCTTGCACCGCATCACCAAACGCTAAAGCGCCACGACCACGTCGTGGGCTCATCGAGAGACCGGAGACCTGCGATGTCCAGCCCGACCATCCTGCCCCACCATCACCGCGCCACCATTGCTGCGCGCGGTGGGCTTCTCCGTCACCGCTGTTGTTGTTGCGCCTGACACGTGCCGTCACGCGCTGACGGACGACACACCACAACAGCATCGAAACAGCGGCCGGCGCCCTGCGCCCGGACCGAACGACGGAGATTGACCATGAGCGACGCCTATATCATCGAGATCGACGACCTTGCCGCCGGCATCGTGCAGCGCGAGCGCGGCGGCTTCCGCTTCCGGGCAGCCCATTCCGACTTTTACCGGCTGGAAGCCCGCCTCTATGCAACACCCTGGCAGGCCCAGCGCGCCGCCGAGGACATCGTGCGGCTGCTGAGTGCGCGACAGCGCAGGCACGCGGCGCCTCCCGCGCCT
>DATEIF010000036.1:0-8347 GCA_035279205.1 Vineibacter sp. | reverse complement strand
GCCCTCGGCGTTGCCGAGGTTGAAATGCAGCAGCTGGCCCAGCTTGGCGGCGAACAGGTCGCGCGGCCAGGCCACGGCCATCGCGTCGAAGACTGTCGCGGCGGTATCGAGTGCGCCGTCGTGCCAGGCCGACATGGCCTGCAGCCAGGCCTGTTCGCGTGCCGTCATGTCGGCGGCTCGTGCCCGCGCCAGCGTCAGCTGCGCGCCGGCGGCCTGGTGCGCGGCTGGCTCGTCCATGGTGATGTTCAGCGCCGCTGCCTGCATCTGGACCAGCGGCACGTCGGTCGCGCGCTCGGCCATCATCATGAATGGCGCGAAATCCTTGCCGTAGCCCAGCCATTGGCCAAGCACGTGGTCGAGGGCCCTGATCGTCGCCGCATCGGCATTGGCGACGGGCAGCCCTTGGGAATCGGTGAGCATGTCGGCTGGGCGCTGTCCTTCCGGCGCGAACCTAACCATGGGCGGCGCCTCTTGTCATCCCGAGCGCAGGGTTCGGCTGCGGCCGTTCGGCCGCTTCCCCAGGCTGCGCGCCGCTGCTAGTTTCCGGCCCAATCCAGGTGGTCCAGCGGAGGGAAAGATGGCCAGCCAGATCGGGCATTTCATCAACGGCAAGAACGTTCCTGGCGGCAGCGGCCGCTTCGGCGACGTTTTCAACCCGGCCACCGGCGAAAAGACGGCCGAGGTTGCCTTTGCCAGCACCGCCGAGGTCGACGCCGCGGTCCAGGTCGCCAAGGCCGCCCAGCTCGCCTGGGGTGCCCTGCCGCCGTCGCGCCGCGCGCGCGTGATGTTCAAGCTCAAGGACCTGATCGAGAAGCGCATCGACGACATCGCGCGCCACCTGTCGCTGGAGCACGGCAAGACCTTCGACGACGCCAAGGGCGAGGTCGGCCGCGGACTGGAGGTGGTCGAGTTCGCCTGCGGCATTGCCCATCACCTGCGCGGCGACTACACCGAGCAGATCGCCACCGACATGGACAGCTGGTCGATGCGCCAGCCGCTGGGTGTCGTGGCCGGCATCACGCCGTTCAACTTCCCGATCATGATCCCGTGCTGGATGGGCGCCATGGCCGTGGCCTGCGGCAACGCCTTCATCCTCAAGCCGTCCGAGAAGGATCCCAGCGCACCGATGCTGCTGACCGAGCTGTTCGCCGAAGCGGGCGTGCCGGCCGGCATCTTCCAGACCATCAACGGCGACAAGGAAGCCGTCGATGCGCTGCTCAAGCATCCCGACGTGCCGGCGATCAGCTTCGTCGGCTCGACCGCCATCGGCCGCTACGTCTATCAGACCGGCACGCAGCACGATAAGCGCGTGCAGGCGCTGTGCGGCGCCAAGAACCACATGGTGGTGATGCCGGACGCCGACCTCGACCAGACCACCGACGCCCTGATCGGCGCTGGCTATGGCGCGGCCGGCGAGCGCTGCATGGCGATCTCGGTTGCGGTTGCGGTTGGCGACGTCGGCGACAAGCTGATCGAGAAGCTGGCGCCGCGGGTGCAGAAGCTGAAGGTCGGCCCCGGGCTGGATCCGCAGTCGGAGATGGGCCCGCTGGTGACGCGCCAGCACCTCGACAAGGTGAAGGGCTACGTCGACCAGGGCATCAAGGAAGGCGCCAAGCTGGTGGTCGACGGCCGTGACCTGAAGCTGCAGGGCTACGAGAACGGCAACTTCATGGGCGGCTGCCTGTTCGACAACGTCACCACCGACATGACGATCTACAAGGACGAGATCTTCGGGCCGGTGCTGTCGATCGTGCGCGCCAAGGGCTTCGACGATGCCATCAAGATGGTGAACGACCACGCCTACGGCAACGGCACCGCGATCTTCACCCGCGACGGCGATTCGGCGCGTGCTTTCGCCAACAACGTCAAGATCGGCATGGTGGGCGTCAACGTGCCGATTCCGGTGCCGGTCGCCTATCATTCGTTCGGCGGCTGGAAAGCCTCGATCTTCGGTGACCACGGCATCTACGGCATGGAAGGCGTGCGCTTCTACACCAAGCTGAAGACCGTCTCCGCCCGCTGGCCCACCGGCATCCGCGGCGGCGCCGAGTTCAACTTCAGATCACGGCACTGAGGCATCCGAGCGCGTCGCGCTCGGCTTCGCGCAATGGGCCCCTCCCTCTCCCGCTCAGCGGGAGAGGGGCATGGCGCATCACCTACCGTTCTTCTCGACATTCCAGAATACGGTCACGGCCGACTCGATGTTGCCGCTGACGGATTTGCGGCGGGCGATGGGCTGGTACCACTGGCCGAGGAAGACGTGAGTCGGGTATTCCGTGGCACGCAGCTGGATCGCCTCGGCGATCTCGCGCTGCTGGGCAGGATCGTTCGATCGCGCGAACTGGTTGCGTAGCTCAGCCAGGCGCTGATCGCAGGCCCAGCCGAACCAGGCGCCGTCGCAGGACGCATTGACGAAGGCGTTGGTCAGCGGATTGACGATGTCGACCGACGCCGTCGCCGTCAGCAGCGCGCTCCAGCCGCCCTGCGCCGGAGGCTCCTTCTTGGCGCGCCGCGACACCAGGGTCGACCAGTCCATCTGCTGCATGTCGACCTTCATGCCGGCGCGTTCCATCAGCGACTTCGCGACCGGCGCCAGGTTGTTGAGCACATAGAGGTCGGTTGTTCCCAGCAGCACCACCGGCGTGCCGTCGTAGCCGCCTTCCTTGAGCAGCGCTTTGGCCTTCTCCATGTTGGAGTCGAGCTTGTCCTCCCAGCCCTTGGTCGACGCAAACGGCGTGTCGCACATGAACATCGCCTTGCAGGTCTTGTAGTATTTCGGATCGCCGATCACGCCGTTGAGGAAGTCCTGCTGGTTGAAGGCGTAGAGCAGCGCCTGGCGGATCTTCGGATTGTCGAACGGCTTATGCAGCACGTTGTAGCGGAAGATGTATTGCAGGCCGAGCGGATTGGTGTTGACCAGCTCGATGTTGGGGTCCTTGACCAGCAGCGGATAGAGGTCATGCTGCGGCGTTTCGATCATGTCGATCTCGCCGTTCACCAGCGCGTTAATGGCCGTCTGCTGGTCCGATATCGCGAGCCACTCGACGCGGTCGACCTTGGCGATCTTGCCGCCGGCCAGACCCGAGGGCGGCTCGGCGCGCGGCCGGTACTTCGGGTTCTTGACGTAAACCGTGCGGTCGCCGGGTTTCCATTCGTCCTTCTTGAAGATGAAGGGGCCGGAGCCGGTGGTATCGGCGATCTGGGTGAACGGATCGGTCTCGGCCACGCGCTTGGGCATGATGAAGGGCGCCAGGCCGGAGGGCTTGGACAGCCCCATCATCAGCAAGGCGGAAGGCTCCTTGAGCACGATACGAAAGGTTCTGGCATCGATGGCCGTCATGTCCTGGACGACGTTCATCACCAGTTGGCCCAGCGCATCGCGGGCCGCCCAGCGCTTGATCGACGGGATCACATCGGCGCTGGTCACGGGCTGGCCGTCATGCCACTCGAGCCCATCGCGCAGCTTGAAGGTGTAAGTGAGCTTGTCGTCGCTGACGCTCCAGGTGTCGACCATCTGCGGCTGGATCTGCAGCTTGCTGTCGAGCGCGAACAGCGTGTCGTAAATCATGTAGCCGTGGTTGCGCACGATGTAGGCGGTGGTCCAGATCGGGTCGATGACCTTGAGGTCGGAGTGGTTGACCACGCGCAAGGTCGTCTGGGCGTGGGCGGCCGTTGCCAGGGCGGCGGTAAGCGCCAACACGCCGGCCAGCAGTCTGCTGTGGTGCATGGTGTATTCCTCCCGTCGTGTCATCGTGGCGGCTGTCGCGCCGACTTGTGGGAGAGGGCGGACGATGGTGTGCCGGTTGGCAGGCCTCGGCAAGGCCCCCTTGGTCGCTTCCTTTCCTGCCGGGATCGGCTAGATTCCGCGCCGCGCCATCGTAATCGTACCGGGAGAGACGCCATGACCATCGCCACCATCCTGACGCCGCGGATCATCGTCATCGGCGGTGGGGCGATTGCCCAGGTTGCCGACGTGCTGGGGCAGGTGGGCGGCACGCGGCCGCTGGTGGTCACCGACAAGTTCATGGTGTCGAGCGGCAAGCTCGCCGCCGCGACCGATGTGCTGGCCAAGGCCGGCATTGCCTTCGACGTCTTCTCGGACACGATCGAGGATCCGACCACGGATGTCATCGAGGCTGGTGTCGCCCGCATGCGGGACGGTGGTTACGACAGCCTGGTCGCCTTCGGCGGCGGCTCGCCGATCGACACCGCCAAGGCGATGAGCGTGCTGGCAGCCAATGGCGGGAAGATGCGCCAGTACAAGGTCCCCAACCCGATCCCCAAGCAGGGCCTGCCGCTGGTGGCGATCCCGACCACGGCCGGCACCGGTTCCGAGGTGACGCGCTTCACCGTCATCACCGACACCGAAACCGACGAGAAGATGTTGATTGCCGGCGTGCCGTGCATGGCTGCCGCCGCCATCGTCGACTATGAGCTGACCCTGACCAAGCCCTATCGGCTGACCGCCGACACCGGCATCGACTCGCTCACCCACGCCATCGAGGCCTATGTCAGCAAGCGCGCCAGCCCGCACGCCGACAGCCTGGCGCGCGCGGCGATGGCGGCGATCTACCGCAACATCCGCACGGTCTGCGCCGAACCGCAGAACCGCGCCGCGCGCGAGGCCATGATGCTGGCCGCGACCCAGGCCGGCATGGCGTTCTCCAATTCATCGGTGGCGCTGGTGCACGGCATGAGCCGGCCGATCGGCGCCTTCTTCCATGTGCCGCATGGTCTCAGCAACGCCATGCTGCTGCCGGCGATCACCGCCTTCTCGGCCAACGCCGCGCTCGACCGCTACGCCGATTGCGCGCGCGCCATGGGCGTGGCCGGCGACGAGGTCTCCGACCAGACCGCCGTGGCGATGCTGCTGGACTCGCTCACCAAGCTGAACGCCGACCTCAAGGTGCCGACGCCCAAGGCCTACGGCATCGACGAGGCGAAATACATGAGCCTGATGCCGACCATGGCCGAGCAGGCGCTGGCGTCGGGTTCGCCGAACAACAACCCGCGCGTGCCCACCAGGGACGAGATCGTCGAGCTGTACCAGAAGGTCTGGGCTTGACCGACAAGAGTCCGGCGGTGCGTTCAGGGCCTCTGCCGGCACGAGGGCTTTGGGACGCATCGCGGGGCGCTTACGTGCGCGGCGCGGTGGTTGCGGCCATCCTGGCGGCGCTGCTCCCCACGATGTGGATGTGGGCTGACCTCGCACGCGCCGATTGGGGTGCCGATCTGCTGGCTGGCATGCTGGTATTGTGGGCGGGTGCGCTTCTCCTGTTCGTGCCCCTGGCATCCTGGGTTGCCTGGTTTGCACCCGCGCCGGACATGTCGGCGTCGCTGCGATGGCTGCGGCTGACGGTTGTGGCGTCCATCGTCTCGGTCGTGCCGCTGGCCGTGCTGCTGTTGGTGCTCAAGGTCATCGAGATCTGGCTCTGGATTGCGCCGCCGATGGCGATCCTGCACGCGCTGTGGACGGCCCTGTTCCTTCTCGGCATGCGCCGCTGAGCGGTCCTCAACCCGAGCGCAGCGAGGAATGACCGTGGCGACTCACGGCGGTTTCGCGGCGCGCAGTTTCGCGATGACGGTGCGCGATACCAGGGCTGCCGCCAGCACGGTCGCCGCCAGGCCGATGCCGAACAGGATCCAGTTCAGGATCCGGCCCTCGTCGCCCTCAGCGCCGTGACCGAAGGCACCAATCGAAATGAACAAGGCGGCGCCGGGCAGGATTCCGATGGCCGTAGCGATGGCGTAGTGCACGAAGCGGATGGCGGTGACGCCGAACAGATAGTTCTGCACGTTGAACGGCACCAGCGGGCTCAGCCGCAGCAGCAGGACGACCTTCCAGCCCTGCTCGCTCACGGCATCGATCACGGCGGCGCCACGCGGATGATCCTTGGCCCACGACCGCACCCGCTCCCGAGCCAGGTGACGGCCGATCTGGAAGGCCAGGCAGGCACCGGTCATGGCGGACACGATCACCAGCGGGAAGGCCCACACGCCATAGGCCAAGCCGGCAACGATCGACAGCGGTGCGCAGGGCAGCAGCGCGACCGTCGCCACGACGTACACCAGGGCGAAAACCACGACACCCCAGATGCCCAGGCTCTCGACCCAGTTATGGAAGGTGTCGATCCACGTTCCCACCGGGGACAGCAGGCCCGCCGTGGCCAACGCGAGGACCACGAGAGCACCCGCGGCCCACAGCCACCAGCGGCCTTGGGCATGCCGATGCCCCGTGCGCAGCGGCATGGCGATGGCCTCCGTCACTGGTACCCCGCGGTGGGGCATCGGACTCCTCCCTCGCGATCGCGTCACGGCGCGACTTGAGAGGAACGTCAGCCTGTGGTCCGTGTTCCCGTAATCGAGTCGAAGGAAAATCTGGGCTCGGTAAGACGGTCAAGCCGCCGCGCGCGGGCCGATCAGGTGATGCGCCCGATTGGGCATGAACGGCATCGCCCACATCAAACCGGCCGGCGGCGCCTGCTCGTCGAGCTGGGCAAAGTCGTAGGCGCCCATGCATGTGCTCGCCGCCCCGTGCCGGTCGATGAAAACCTCGACCCGTTCGGTCGGCTCGACGATCAGCAGGATGCCGGGCTCGTACCAAAGCCCACCGCTGCGGGCGAAATGTCCAGGTCGCACGAAGAACGTCTTGATCATGGCAGCACGCACTCTCTGTTTCGTCAGGGACAACACGCGGTCGTTTTCGACCTGCGCTTACCGATACATCGACTGCGAACAGCGGCGGCTTAGGGCGGCCTACTGTCCATGTCTTCCACTCTTTGGTCCATCGCGGACCGATGGTCCGCGCCCGGACGGTGCCGAAGGCGATGCAACGGGAGACCCGAAACGCTGCGAAATCGTGGCACCGACGTGGCGAATTCTTGACCACCGGGGTCGCCACGCGCGGTTCCTGTGGGCAGTTCTTCTGCGTCGTCGGCCACCCGTCAAAAGATCCAAGATGATCCGGTCGGCAGGCCGTCCGGAGGGCAGAGGACGCTTCGCCAACGACTCTGCCATGCGGAACGAGGTGCCTCGATCCGGCCTGATGTTGTTGTCGGCTGTCGGGGACCACGCTCATACTGTTGCCGTGAGACCGCAAGCCGGCGCTCCCAGAAGGCGCCGCCAGGCCTGGAGGAAGCGTCATGCAATACAAGCGCATTTCCGCCGACTGCCATCTCGATCTGCCGTGGATGCCGCCCGACCTGTTCACGTCACAGGCGCCGCGCGCGCTGAAGGACCGCATGCCCTATGTCGAGGACGGTGCCGATGGTCCGCGCTGGGTGGCCAAGAACGGCGCCAGCTTCGGCTATCTCAACGGGGTCGGTCCAGCCGGCCAGAAATACATCCCGGGCAAGCATCACCGGGTCGATGTCATGGCCGAGACCGGGCTCTACGATGACGGCAAGAAAGGCGTCCGCCGCGTGTCGGATCCGCATCTGCGCATCAAGGACCTCGATCGCGATGGCGTCGATGCCGAGGTGATCTACGGCATCCTCGGCGCCGCGGGCAGGCTCAATGATACCGAAGCGGCCAACGAGATGCTGCGCATCTACAATGACTGGCTGAAGGAGTTCTGCCGGCCCTACCCCGACCGGCACATCGGGCTTGCCTGTCTGCCCTACGGCGACATCGACGCGGCGGTGAAGGAAATCCATCGCGTCGCCCGCATGGGCATCCGGGGCCTTGAGCTCTCGTGCTCGTGGGACATGGAGCCGATGTGGCATCCAATGTGGGAGCCGCTCTGGCAGGCCGTCAACGAGGTGCAGCTGCCGCTGCACTTCCACACCTTCCCCAACGTGCCTCCTGACACGATCCAGAAGCATGGCGGTCGGGTCGGCCGCTCGGTGTTCTTCACCGTCGTGTCCGGCTTCCAGATGAACCTGGTGAACATCCTGGCCGCCATCATTTCGGCCAATGTGCTGGAGCGCTATCCGCACGTACGCATCGCCTTCGGCGAAAGCGGTTGCGGCTGGATTCCCTATGCGCTCGATCGCATGGACTACGAATGGGAAGACCGCTTCATGGATCTGGGCCTCAAGATGAAGCCCAGCGACTACTGGCGCCGCCAGTGCAAGGCGACCTTCCAGTTCGACCGCGTCGGCCTGAAGATCATCGAGGACATGGGCGCCGAGACCCTGATGTGGGGTTCGGACTATCCGCACGGCGACGGCGTGTGGCCGGAGTCGGACAAGTACATCAAGGAGCAGTTCGCCGAGGTGCCGGCGGAGATCACCAAGATGATCACCTGCGACAACGCCGCCAAGTTCTATAACCTGGTGAACTGATGCGTATCGCGGCCGGCCTCTTGCTGGGCGTCGCGGTAGCGGCGCTGGCGAGGCCGGCCGCT
>DATEIF010000035.1:0-17346 GCA_035279205.1 Vineibacter sp. | reverse complement strand
CCGGGACGGAAGCCATTGCCAGCGCGATCGCCGGCGCCATCCAGGCGATGGCGGGTCCTGGTGGCCCGAAGCCTGGTGAGGGGCCATCGAAAGCGGAACGCGAGGCCGGCTTCTACGACATTGTGTTCATCGGCCTCGCTGCCGACGGGCGCCAGGTGCGTGTCGCCGTCGGCGGCGACATGGATCCGGGTTATGGCTCCACGTCCAAGATGATCACCGAGAGCGCCGTCTGCCTGGTGCACGACTCGCGCGATACCGCGGGCGGTATTTGGACGCCCGGCGCTGCGATGGGCCAGCGGCTTGTCGATCGGCTGATCGCCAATGCCGGCCTGACATTCAAGGTCGAGGACGCCTGATCGAGAACCACTGCGTGTAGGGCACTGGAGGCTTGCAGTCCGGCCAGGGCCGCGGACGCTTGCGGCGTTCCGGGGTTCATGGAAGCATTTGCCATCACGACAACGCAAGGAACGAGGAGACGCCGATGGACGTCGGCATGATGATGCTGTTCGCCAGCTACGGCTGGGACAACTGCCCCGACCATCGCGTCTGGGAAGAGGAGATCCGTCTGGCGCGGCTTGCCGCCGACTCAGGCTTCGACTGCCTGTGGTCGGCCGAGCACCATTTCAACGACTATTCGTTCGTGCCCGACAACATCCACCTGATGACCTACCTGACGGCGCTGTGTCCGAACATCGATGTCGGCACTGCTGCCGTGATCCTGCCGTGGCACGATCCGCTGCGCGTGGCCGAGAACGCCGCCGTGCTCGACATGCTGAGCAAGGGTCGGCTGCGCTTCGGCATGGGGCGCGGCCTGGCGCGCCGCGAGTTCGCTGCCTTCCGCGTCAGCATGGACGAGTCGCGCGTGCGGTTCGACGAGGCGGCGCCGATGATCGTCAATGCGCTGAAGACCGGCTTCATGGAAGGCGACGGCCCGTTCTACAAGCAGCCGCGCATCGAGATCCGGCCGCGGCCGCAATATTCCTTCGACGGCCGCATCTATGCCGTGGCCTCGAGCGAAGACTCCGTGATCTCCGCCGCCAAGCTCGGCGCCCACATGGTGATGTTCGCCGACCGTCCCTGGGATATGCGCCTGCCGGTGATCGAGCGCGGCCGCGAACTGCATCGGCAGTATCACGGCACTGAGCAGCCCAACATCATGCTGACCGAGTTCTGTGTCTGCGGCACCGATCTGGCTGCGACCGAGGACGAGGCGCGCCGCTATCAGGGCAAGTTCGTGGAGAGCAATTTCTACCACTACGAATTTCTCGGCGAGCACTTCAAGTCGGTGAAGGGCTACGACAGCTATCAGCAGAAGGCCGAGATCGCGCGGCAGAGCGGCCTGGAAGGCGCCGTGAAGGGCTTCATGCAAGCCGCCAGCTGGGGCACGCCCGACAAGATCCTGCGTGGGCTCGAGGATCGTCGCCGCATCCTCGGCGACTTCCAGCTCAACGTCGCCTTCCGCTTCGGCGGCACGCCTTATGATGTCTGCGAACGCGGCCTGAAGCTGTTCGCCAAGGAAGTGCTGCCGGTCGTCAAGTCCTGGGGCCCGGTCAAGGGCGCCAAGGCGGCGTAACTGTCATCCCGAGCGTAGCGAGGGATCTCCTACGGATAGCGCACCGTACGTCATCCGCGGGAGATCCCTCGCTGCGCTCGGGATGACAAGTTTCAAGCCAGGCGCCGCTGGCGCGCCTCGGCGAAGCCGTGCATGCCCAGCTGCCACTGCATGCCGACGACGGCGCCCTTGATGGGCTGCAACAGCAGCAGGCAGCTGATCAGCGTCACCGGGATCCAGATCACGAACTCCAGCCACATCGGCGGCGCCCATGCCATCTCGACGGCGAAGAGAAGCGGCACGATGACGTGGCCCACGATCATGATCACCAGGTAGGGCGGGAAGTCGTCGGCGCGGTGATGCGAGTAGGCCTCGCCGCACGCCGGGCAGTGGTCGACCACCTTCAGGAAGCGGCCGAACAGGCTGCCCTTGCCGCAATTGGGGCAGCGCAGCATGAAGCCGCGCCGCATGGCCTCACCGAGCGTGACCTGTTCCTGTGTGGCGTCCATGGCGGAAACCTCTTGATCCGTTCTGATCCATACAATAAGGATCTCTATCCAAACAATCCAAGACAAACAGGCAAATTGTATGGATTGGATCCCTACATTGTCGGAGTGGCAGGGGCCCGTCTTCCAGCGCATCGTCGACGCCCTGGCCGCCGACATCGCCGGCGGACGCTTGGCGCGCGGCCAGCAGCTGCCGACGCACCGGGCGCTTGCCCAGGCGCTGGGACTCGACCTGACGACCGTGACGCGGGCCTATGGTGAAGCCCGCCGGCGCGGTTTGCTGGAGGCCCAGGTCGGCCGCGGTACGTTCGTGTCCGAGACCACGGCGCGGGCGGCCCGCGATCTGCCGTTTGAGGTCAAGATCGACCTGTCGATGAACGTGCCGCCGCAGCCGGTGGAGGCCAATCTCGATTTGCGCATCGCGCAGGGATTGGACGCCATCCGCACCGGTACCAGCTTCAGCGCCTTCCTGAACTACCAGCGTCCCGGCGGCAGCGACGAGGAACGCGACGTGGCGGCGCGCTGGCTGCGTCCCCGCGTGCCGCAAGTCGATGCCGATCGCCTGGTGATCTATCCCGGCAACCAGGCGATCCTGTTCAATGCGCTGCTGTCGCTGACGTCGCGAGGCGACGTGGTGCTGACGGAAGCGCTGACGTTCCCCGGCATGAAGGCGGCGGCCGAGCAACTCGGCGTGCGTCTGGTCGGCGTGGCGATGGACGGCGAGGGCGTCGTGCCCGAGGCGCTGCGGGCGGCGTGCCGCGAGCACCGGCCCAAGGCGGTCTATCTGACGCCGACCCTGCACAACCCGACCACGGCGACGATGGGCAGCGCGCGGCGCCAGGCCATCGCCGACATCATCCGCCGCAGCCGCACCGTGCTCATCGAGGACGATGCCTACGGCCTGCTCGAGCCGGCGGTGGCACCGATTGCCACGCTGATTCCGGAGCACACATATCTCGCGGTCGGTCTGTCGAAGTGCATCGCGCCGGCGCTGCGCGTGTCCTACCTGTTGGTGCCCGACGCGGCGGCCGAGCAGGCGATGCGCGGCGCGCTGCAGGCCACCGCACAGATGCCGCCACCGCTGATGGTGGCCCTGGTCAGGCACTGGCAGCAGACGGGCATCGCCGACAAGATCATCCAGGCGATCCGCCAGGAAGCGGCGGGTCGACAGCAGCTGGCGCGCAAGTCGCTGAAGGGTGTCGCGTACGCCGCGAAACCAAACGTCCACCACATTTGGCTGCCGCTGCCGCGGCCCTGGACGCGCGCGGCCTTCCTGGCCCACGTCCTGCATCACGGCCTCGCCGTGGTGGCCGACGATGCCTTCGCGGTGGACGCGGCATCGGCGCCGGCGGTGCGCGTGTCGCTGGGCGCTGCGCGCAACCGCGCCGAGCTGGCGCAGGCGCTGGATTACCTCGCCGGCGTGCTGCGCGCGGCGGCGCCCAGCGCCCAGATCGTATAGGCCGCGGCAACGGCTTGCGTATATCGCAGGCATGGTGAACGCTGGGGGACCGCTGACGAGGTGATCCCCGATGACGTCCTCCGCCCAGGGTACTGCCGCACCGCGCAAGCCGTGGTACCGCATCCTCTATGTGCAGGTGCTGATCGCCATCGCGGTGGGCGTCGCCGTCGGCGCGTGGTTCCCGCAGGCTGGTGCGGCGATGAAGCCGCTGGGCGACGGCTTCATCGCCCTGATCAAGATGATGATCGCGCCAGTGGTGTTCTGCACCGTCGTGCACGGCATCGGCTCGATCGGCGATCTCAAGAAGGTCGGGCGGGTCGGGGTGAAGACTCTGATCTATTTCGAGGTGCTGTCGACCGGTGCGCTGGCGATCGGCCTGGTGGTGGCCAACCTGGTGAAGCCCGGCAAGGGCTTCAACATCGATCCCAGCGCGCTCGACCCCAAAGCGGTCCAGGGCTACGTGGCGCGCGCGCATGAGGACAGCTTTATCGGCCATCTGATGGCCATCATCCCCAACAGCTTCTTCGATGCCTTCGCCAAGGGCGATCTGTTGCAGGTCCTGCTGGTGGCGATCCTGACGGGTTTCGCCATCTCGCGCATGGGTGCGCTGGGTGAGCGTATCGCCGCCGTGATCGACGGTGCGGGCAAGATGTTCTTCCGCATCATCGGCATGATCGTGCGCGTGGCGCCAATTGGCGCTTTCGGCGCAATGGCTTTCACGGTGGGCGCCTACGGCGTCGGCGCGCTGGTGAACCTCGCCGAACTGGTCGCGACATTCTATGCCGCCAGCATCCTGTTCGTGCTGATCATCCTGGGCGGCGTCGCGCGTCTGGCCGGTTTCTCGATCCTGCGCTTCATTGCCTACATCAAGGACGAGCTGTTGATCGTGCTGGGCACCAGCTCGTCGGAGACCGTGCTGCCGCACATGATCCAGAAGATGGAGCGCCTGGGCGCGTCAAAGGCGGTGGTCGGCCTGGTGATCCCGACCGGCTACAGCTTCAACCTCGACGGCACCAACATCTATATGACCCTGGCGACCCTGTTCCTCGCCCAGGCGACCAACACGCATCTTACCCTGGCGCAGGAACTCAGCATCCTGGGCATCGCCATGCTGACGTCGAAGGGCGCCTCGGGCGTGACCGGCGCCGGTTTCGTCACCCTGGCCGCGACCTTGGCGATCGTGCCCGACATCCCGATTCAGGCGCTGGCGATCCTGGTCGGCATCGATAAGTTCATGAGCGAGTGCCGGGCGCTCACCAACCTCGTCGGCAACGGCGTGGCAACCGTCGTGATCAGCCGCCTGGAAGGCGAGCTCGACGTCGACGAGCTGCATGAGGCCATGGCGCATCCGATCGCCGCTGGCGAGGAACTCGAGCGTCAGTGGGGCTAGATCACACACAGTTGGCGATGGTGATCTTTAGCACCGACATTCTTTGAACGACGCACCGCAAGGTCCTTCGCTTCGCTCAGGACGACGGGAAGCGCTCGCGATGACAGTCATTTGCTTCACTTGAAATGCCAGCGGCTGCCCTGCTGGGGCAGGATGAACCGCACGCCGACATCGTTGCCGGCTTCCAGCTCGGCCAGCATCCTGGCTTGCGGTTGCTCCGGCGTCAGTGCGTACTTGATGTGGCTGATGATCACCGGCAGGTCCTTTAGCGCGTTGCCGCCGGCCAGCGCGTCGAGCTCGCGCAGGGATTTCAGGATCCATTTCGGCGTCAGGTGGCCGAACAGCAGATTGTCAGGCCGGTCGCTGGTGTAGGACGACTCGATGACAATTGCCTTCAGGCGGCGCTGCTTCACCCTGTCGGCGACCGCCGACCAGATGTCCTTCATGCGCGTCGTCTTCTCGACGTCGTCCGGTCCGGTGTCGCCGAAGCACAGCACGCCCTCGCCGTCGCTCTCGATCAGGAACGCCGTCGACTCGACACCGCCGTGGCTCAGCGGAAAGCCGGTCACCGTCATCCTGGTGTCCTTGATCGCGATCGCGGTACCTGGCGTCAGGTCGGTCATCGTGAACTTCTTGAGCTGCGGTTCCTTGCCGCGATCGGTGAAGTTGGGCCATGCCCGCCAGTTGAAGTAGGTCTCCACCAGCGCGGTGCCGACCGAGGGCAGCGTATAGATCGGCTTCTTGCTGTCATCGGGTGACGCGATGACCAGGCCTGCGACATGGTCCAGGTGCGCGTGGCTGATCAGGTAGCCCTTGATCTTGTGGGTCAGCACATAACCCACGCGGCTCAGCGCGACGTCCGCCGGCACCGTGATGTGGGCGAAGGCGCCTTTCTCGTCGGCCACGCGCAGGCCGTTCACCAGCGCGCCGGCGTCGCAGGTCACCGCGTTGTCGTCGTTGTGCGGGCGGATCAGGAAGGCGCTGAGGTTGCCGTCCTGGATGCCGCCCAGCGCCCCCAGCGCCACCACGTCGAAGCCGTCGGCGGCGTGCGCGACGCCCGCGACGGCCATCGTGGCCGCGACCGTTGCCGCGGCCGCGATGGCGCGTGCCCTTACCATTTGTTGCGCAGCTCGCGCAGCTTCAGGAACACCGTCTTGGGGTCGGGGTTGTCGGGCAGGTCGGGGAAAGCCTCGCGCAGGCGGCGGATCACCGACGGGCTGGTCAGCCGGAAGAACGTGTTGATCTCGCGCTCCAGCGCCAATGTCGTGACCAGCGCCTTGGCGGGATCCTGCTGCTTCATGGCGGGCAGCATGTCCTTGGCCTTGGGGTTGTCGGGCTCGCGGTCGAGCGTGAAGGCGAGGTTGTTCGCGATGTAGTCGTGGCCGGGATAGATCAGCGTGTTCTCCGGCAGCTTGTCGAGCTGCTGGGCGAAGGTGCCGTAGAGCTCACTGGGATGGCCGCCGTTGTGGCAGTTGCCGGCGCCAGCGTTGAACAGGGTGTCGCCGCAGAACAGCGCCGGATGATCGCCGTGCGAGCGCAGGCAGATATGGCACATCGTGTGGCCGGGCGTGTCCATGCACTCGAGCTCGACGGTCTTGCCGACCTTGATCACGTCGCCGGCGCCCAGCCCGCGGTCTAGGCCCGGGATCTTGTCCTTGGCGTTGGCGTGCGCCAGCACCTTGGCGCCGGTGGCGGCCACCACCTGGCGGTTGCCGCCGGTGTGATCGCCATGCTCGTGCGTGTTCAGGATCTGCGTGATGGTCCAGCCCTTGTCCTTGGCCACCGCCAGGCACTTGGCGTGATCCAGCGGATCGATCGCCAGCGCCTCGCCGGTCTCCTTGCAGACGATCAGGTAGTTGAAGTTGCGGTAGGCATTGGCGGTCCAGATCTGCTCGACGATCATGATGCTTCCTCGTCGTGGTGTGTGTTGACCCTAGTGTAGGGCGGCGGCGGGCGGTTCGTCACCTGCTGACACGCGGCGGCGATGGATCGCATGGCGCCCTTGCGGTAGCCTGCACACATGCATCTCGTGTTCATCTATGGCGAGCCCGCGTCGGGCAAGTTGACGATCGCCGGCCGGCTTGCCGAGCGCACCGGCATGGCGCTGTTCCATAATCACCTGATCGTTGATGCCGTGGGCGCGGTCTTTCCGTTCGGCTCCGACGACTTCGTGCGCCTGCGCGAGCAGTTCTGGCTCGACGTCATGGCGAGCGCGGCACGCACCGGCCGCTCCATGATCTTCACCTTTGCGCCGGAACCGACCGTCGCCGCCGACTTCCCTCAACGCGCCCGCGCCATCTTCGAGGCCGAAGGCGGCGCGGTCACGTTCGTGGCGCTGACCGTGCCGAGTGACGAGCAGGTGCGACGCCTGGCGGCACCGAGTCGGTCTGCTTTCGGCAAGCTGCGATCGCTCGCGCTGCTGCGCCAGCTCAAGACCGACTTCACGGCATGCATGGCCACGATGCCGGCGCCATCCATCGTCATTGACACGGCAGCGCTGCAGCCGGACGAGGCCGCGCAGCAGATCATCGACCGCATGCAGATATAGCCACGCTGTCGCTCGACAGCGATCCTTGCAGTGCGCGTCAGAACGTCATTTTGCCCGCGAAGTGGCAGCGACTGAAGTGTCCAGGCGCGATCTCGCGCAGCTCGGGGGCTTCGACGCGGCAACGGTCCGTGGCGTGGCGGCAGCGCGGATGGAAGTAGCAGCCCGACGGCGGCGCGGCGGGGCTGGGCACCTCGCCGCCCAGGATGCCGTCCGATGTACGCACGCGCGGATCGGCGACCGGCACGGCGCGCATCAGGGCGGCGGTGTAAGGATGCTGGGGCTGGCGGAACAGGGCGTCGGTGGGCGCCAGCTCGACCAGCCGGCCGACATACATCACCGCGATACGATCGCAGATATGGCGCACCACCGACAGATCGTGGGCGACGAACAGGAAGGTCAGCTTCAGGCGCGACTGCAGCTCCAGCAGCAGGTTCAGCACCTGCGCCTGCACCGACACATCGAGCGCCGACACCGGCTCGTCGGCGACGACCAGGCGTGGGTTGGTGGCAAGCGCGCGGGCGATGCCGATGCGCTGGCGCTGGCCGCCGCTGAAGGCGTGCGGGAAGCGATGCATGAATTCCGGCCGCAAGCCGACCAGCCGCAGCAGCTCGGCGACCCTGTCGGCGCGCTCACGGCGGCTGCGCATGCCATTGACCAGCAGCGGCTCGCCGACATTGTCGAGCAGGGTCATGCGCGGGTTCAGCGAGCCGAAGGGGTCCTGGAAGATCATCTGGATCTCGGCCCGCAGCGGCCGCAGCGCGGCCGGAGACAAGGTCGCGAGGTCGACCACACGCCCGGCACGCGTGCGGTAGAGAATGGTGCCGCCGGTGGGATCGATGGCGCGCAGGATGCAGCGCGAGGCCGTGGTCTTGCCGCAGCCGCTCTCGCCGACCAGGCCCAGGGTCTCGCCCTCGTTGAGAATGAAGTCGACGCCGTCGACGGCGCGCACGTTGCCCACCACGTGTTGCCGGAAGCCCTTGGTGATGGGGAAGAACTTCTGCAGGCCGCGCACGTCGAGCAGCGGCTGGGCGGCGGTCGCCGCCGGTGTGTTGACCGGCGCTTCGCTCATGCCGGTTCTGCCTGGTCGTGATGCAGGAAGCAGCTGGCGAGCTGCTGCGGGGCCACCGGCTGCAGGCTGGGGATGTCGCTGGCACAGCGCGCCATCGCGTCGGGGCAGCGGGGGTGGAACGGGCAGCCGTGCGGCCGGTTGAAGGGATGCGGCAGGGCACCGCTGATGACGGGCAGCGCCACGCGGGTCTGGCCGTGCAGGCCGGGGATCGAGCGCAGCAGCGCCTTGGTGTAGGGGTGCTTGGGGGCGTGGAAGATGTCGTCCACCGGCCCTTCCTCCATCACGCGGCCGAGATACATCACGACGACGTAGCTTGCCATCTGCGCGATCACGCCGAGGTCGTGGGTGATGAAGATGATGGCGGTGTTGTAGCGCGCCTGCAGGTCGCGCAGCAGCGCCAGCACCTGGGCCTGGGTGGTGACGTCGATGGCGGTGGTGGGCTCGTCGGCGATCAGCAGGCGCGGCTTGCAGGAAAGCGCCATCGCGATCATGGCGCGTTGGCGCAAGCCCCCGGACAGCTGCCAGGAGAAGGCATCGACACGCTGTTCCGGCATGGAAATGCCGACATCGCGGAACAGGCCGATGGTGATGTCGCGCGCGTCGCGGCGGCTCAGCTTGCCCTTCTGCCAGCGGTGGCTGTGCAGCAGGATGGCCTCGATGATCTGGTCGCCCACGCTGTGCACCGGGCTGAAAGCCGCCATCGGCTCCTGCGGGATCAGCGCGATTTCACCACCGCGGATGTCGCGCATGTCGGGACCGCGCGGCGGTAGACGCGCGAGGTCGACCACCGAGTCGCTGTCGCGGCGGCGAAAACGGATCTCGCCCGCGGTGATGCGTCCCGGCCGTTCGATCAGCTGCAGGATCGCGCGCATGGTCACGCTCTTGCCGCAGCCGCTCTCGCCGACGACGCCCAGGACCTGGCCGGGCATGACATCGAAACTGGTGCCATCGACGGCCCGCACCAGCCCCTCGTCGAGCGCGAACGAGACCCGCAGGTCACGCACCGACAGCAGGGGAGTGTTGGCGTCGCCCGTCACCGCGGCCTCGATGGGAAAGTCGCTTCATGGTGAGCTTGTCGAACCATGAAGCGCCGCGCCGCTGTTCGTGCGACGCCTTCATGGTTCGACAAGCTCACCATGAAGGCAATGAGAGCTGAGTTCATGTTGAGTCCATCTCAATGGCT
The DNA here is from genome assembly GCA_035279205.1 of Vineibacter sp. Classification (GTDB taxonomy): domain Bacteria; phylum Pseudomonadota; class Alphaproteobacteria; order Reyranellales; family Reyranellaceae; genus Vineibacter. The sequence continues at coordinate 7,639 of DATEIF010000035.1, read as the reverse complement.
GTACGGGTCGGCCGCATCGCGCAGGCCGTCGCCGACGAGGTTGAAGGCCAGCACCGACACGATCACGACCAGGCCGGGGATCAGCAGCCACGGCGCCAGGGCCAGGGTCTGGATGTTCTGCGCCTCTTGCAGCAGCACGCCCCAGCTGATGGCGGGTGGCCGGATGCCCAGCCCAAGGAATGACAGCGATGTCTCGTTGATGATCATTACCGGGATCGCCAGCGAGCTGGTGGCGATGATGTGGCTGAGGAAGGTCGGCACCATGTGGCGCAGGATGATGCGCATCTGCGAGCAGCCGGCGAGCCGCGCGGCCAGCACGAAATCCTCTTCGCGCAGCGCCAGGAACCGGCCGCGCACCTCGCGCCCCAGGGTCGTCCAGCCGACCAGGGACAGGATCACGGTGATGGCGAAGAAGATCTGCGTCGGTGTCCAGTCGCGGGGCAGGGCGGCCGACAGCGCCAGCCAGATCGGGATCGTCGGTACCGACTGCAGCAACTCGATCAGGCGCTGGATCACCTGGTCGGTCTTGCCGCCGACATAACCGGAAATGCCGCCCAGAACGACGCCGAGGATGACGCTCAGCGCGACGGCCACCAGGCCGACGGTCATCGATGTCTGGGTGCCGTGCATGATGCGCGACCACTGGTCCCGCCCCAGCCGGTCGGAGCCCAGCAGGAAGATGCGCTGCGCGGGATCGGCGGGCACGACCAGGTGCAGGTTGGTCTCGAACAGGCCGAAGACGCGCCAGGTGTAGCCCGGCGCGAAGAAGCGCACCGCCACCTTGCGCTGCGGATCGGCGACCCATTCCATGCGCAGGCTCACCGGATTGCGTTTGCCGACCACGGCCGGGACCCAGGGCGCGAGGCTGCCGTCGTTGAGCAGATGCACCTGCTGCACCGGGATGAAGGCCTGGCGCGCGTCGGTGCGCTCGGGGTCCTGGGTGCAGAAGAAATCCGGCACCAGCACGATGACGTAGAGGAAGATCAGCAGCGCGGCGCTCAGCATCGCCAGGTGATGCCGGCGGAAGCGCCACCACACCAGCCGCCAGTTGGAGGCGACAGCGACGCGATCCTCGGCGATGGCGCCGGCATCCACCGTCGTCATGTTGGCGCCCCTGGCGGAAACAGAATTACCTCACCCTGAGGAGCGGCCCGCAGGGCCGCGTCTCGAAGGGTGGTGTGGCCATGCTTCGAGACGCCACGCTGCGCGTGGCTCCTCAGCATGAGGTCGTCTTGTTGGACAAACCCGGGCGTTTCCGTCGTGATCGACATCACCTAGCTCTCCACCCGGATGCGCGGGTCGATCAGCGCCAGCAGGATGTCGGAGAGCAGGGTGCCGATGACGGTGAGGAACGAATAGATCAGCAGAATGCCGCCGGCGAGGTACATGTCCTGGTTCACCAGCGCGCGCAGCAGCAGCGGCCCGATGTTGGGCAGGTTCATGACCGTGGCCACGATCAGGCTGCCGGAGAACAGCTGCGGCAGATACCAGCCGATGGTGCTGACCAGCGGGTTGAAGGCCAGCCGTACCGGATAGCGCAGCACCAATCGCCATTCCCGCATGCCCTTGGCACGCGCCGTTACCACATAGGGCTTGTTGAGTTCGTCGAGCAGGTTGGCGCGCATGATGCGGCTCAATCGCGCCGTGCCGGCGATGCCCAGCACCAGTGCCGGCAGCCAGATATGGCCCAGCAGGTCCCATACTCGCGCCAGGCTCCACGGCGCGTCGGCGAACTCGGGCGAGAAGAGCCCGGTGACGCTGATGTCGAAGTAGGCAAAGGCGACCCACATCAGGATCAGCGCCAGCATGAAATTGGGGGTCGCGACGCCGATATAATTGACCACCGTCAGGGCATGGTCGACCAGAGAGCGTGGGTGGGTTGCCGAATAGATGCCGGCCGGCACCGCGATTGCCCAGGTCAGCACGAAGGAGAACAGCGCCAGCGCCAGCGTGAGCCCGATCTGCTCGCCGATCAGGTCGGCGTTGGGTCGCTGGTATTCCAGCGACAGCCCGAAATCGCCCTGCAGCAGGTGCTGCATCCACATCCCGTATTGCACGAGCATGGGCTGGTCGAGCCCGTACTGGTGGCGCAGCGCCTGGATCTGCTCGGCCGACATCGACGAGCCGGACGACGCGAGGGTTGCGACGTAGGCGGTGAGGAAGTCACCCGGCGGTGCCTGGATGATGACGAAGATGACGAAAGAGTAGACCAGCATCAGGAGCGGCAGCAGCGCCAGCCGCTTCAGGATGTACCGGCTCATGCAGCTCCCTCCCCCACGCAGTGGGGGAGGTGGCCGAAGGCCGGAGGGGGAGCCGACGCGGTCTCTGTTATCAGCATCACCTCAACTCCCTCCGCCCCTTCGGGGCACCTCCCCAGCGAAGCTGGGGAGGATTCTTTGCTCATTTGGCAAAAAAGAATTGTTCGGTCCGGGCGTTGCCCGGGCTGCGCAGTGGCCAGTCGTTGCCCAGCGTCGTCGGCACGTTGCGGAACTTGGCGTTCGCCACCACCACGCCCTGCACCATCGGTGTCAGGCCGACGGTGCCGATCTCGTAGAGATTGTCGGCCCAGATCCGGTATAGCTCCTGCGACAGCTTGACCTGCTCGTCGGGCCCGACGGTGCGCGCCTTGTCGACGATCTCGACGATGCGCTTCATCTCCGGTGGCGGCTCGGACCCTTCCTTGCCGCCGGTCGCATACCAGCGCAGCCACGTCGCTCCTATGCACAGGATCGGCGCGTTGCGCGGATCGACCTTGGCATTGCCGGTGTAGGGGAAGGCGCTGGTGTCCTCGTTCCACACCTCGGCCATCAGCTCGTTGTTGTCGCGCATCTTGAAGTGCAATGCCCGCTCGCGGATCTGCACGATGGTCTTGATGCCGATCGCCTCCCAGTCCTTGGACACCAGCAGCGCCACGTCAGGCCAGGCGCCGAAGGCGGGCACGACGCTGATCTCGATCGTGGCCGGCTTGCCGTTGGGCAGCAGGCGGATGCCCTGGGCGTCCTTTTTCGTGAGCCCGATGCTGTCGAGCAGCTTGTTAGCTTGGTCGCGGTTGAACTCGGTGTATTTCTGCGCGTACTCGGGGCCCGGGAAATAGGGATGCCACGGCGCGGGCACGGCCTGTCGCGCTTCGCCCAGGCCGAGGAAAACGCTCTCCTTGATCTGGTCGCGATTGATCGCCAGCGACATGGCGACACGGAAATCCCTCGTCGCCATCACCTTGCCCATCTCCGGATCGGCCGTGTAGGTCGAGCTGATGGCGATGACCGCGTCGGCGCCGCCGAAGGTCGGCCAGGTGATGATGCGGTACTTGCCGCTCTTTTCCTGGTCTTTCAGCACCGGGTAGTTGGTCATGTTGACATGGCGCTCCTGCATGTCGAAGTTCCCGGCGATGGCCGCCAGGTTGAGCGCCTGCGCGTCGGCAAAGTAGGTGAAGCGCACCTCGTCGAGATAGGGCAGCTGGTTGCCCGCCGAATCGACGCCGATATAGTAGGGATTGCGCCGCAAGGTGAAGACCGGATCGCTGGCGCGCGTCACCGGCGCCCACGCCGCCATCGTCGGACGCTCGGGGTTTTCCGGCGGTGCGTTGCGGTTGGCAAACAACTCGACCCAGGTCTTGAAGCCGGCCGCCTGCACCGCTTTGTCGATGTCGGCCTTGGCGGCGTACGCCGGGTGGAACTTCTTGAGATAGTGCGCCGGCAGGAACATCGCGAACGTGCGGTCGGCGCCGTCCTGGTTGGCGACCGCCGTCAGGAATAACGTCGCCGGCGCCTCGTAGGTGAAGCGTACCGTGACGTCATCGACCTTCTCGACCTTGGCGGCTGAGCCGTCCTTGTTGCGGATCCAGCCTGGCAGGGTCGGTGTCAGCTCCTTGTTGAGCAGCACGTCGTTGTACCAGAACAGGATGTCGTCGGCCGTGAACGGCGCACCATCAGACCAGCGCGCGCCCTTGCGCAGCTTGATCGTCCAGGTCTTGAAATCTGCCGAGGGCTCGGCACCGGCGGCGATCTTGGGCTCGATCTTGGCGCCGTCGGGCGAGAAGCGGAACAGCGCGTCGTAGACGACACGCACGTAGTTATTCGAGTCGGCCGGCCCCAGGAACGCGCGCCGCCACACGCCGCCGTAGTCGCCGACGCGTTCGACCACCGGCACCACCAACGGTGTCTCCGGCAGGCGCGCCTCGACGGCCGGCAGTTTGCCGGCCTTCACCTGCTCGGCCAGCCCCGGTGCCTCCTTGTAGCGCCCACCCTGCGCCAGGGCTGCATTGCCCGGCGCCAGCACGCCGGCCGTCAAACCGATCAGCACGAGACGCCGATAGAGATACCCTCTCATGAGCGCTCCCCCTTGCTTATGGCCGGTGCATCAACCGGACGAAATTACCGCGAGCCTCAGGCGGACGTCCGACAGAGTCAAGGCGTCGGCGCCGCAACGCAGATCGCCGGTGGCGTGCATGATGATGTGACTTGGCGCGGCCGCCGCGGCAGGGCAACGTAAAGCGACTGCCAGCCTTGCTCTGCAGCAGCGTGCGCTCACGCTTTTCTGGCATGCTACCTGCATCGCGTACCCGCGTCCTTGCCTGCATCCTGTAACCTGCATGACGTCAGGACAGTTCGAATGACGGTGAGCCCATGACGACGGCGCGGCGCCAGTTGCGCTTCGGCGCCTTCTTCAGCGTCCCAGGCTGCCATCCGACCGGCTGGCGCCATCCGGATGCGATCTGCGAGACCGACCTCGACTTCCGCCATCTTGCCGACATGGCGCGCATGGCCGAACGCGGCAAGCTCGACTGCATGTTCTTCCAGGACAGCGTCGCCATTCCGGGCAGCACCGCGGTTTACGGCGGCCAGCCGTTTCGGGTGAAGAACGGACGGCAGGCGCATATCGAACCGATGAGCGCCATTGCCGCGCTGGCCGCGATCACCAGCCGCATCGGCCTGGTCTCGACCTGCACCACCTCCTACAACGAGCCCTACAACGTCGCGCGACGCTTCCTCACCATCGACCACATCAGCGGCGGGCGCGCCGGCTGGAACCTCGTCACCTCGCAGGCCGAGGACGAGGCGGTGAATTTCGGCCGCGACCAGCACTTCGAGCACGGTGTGCGTTACGACCGCGCCGACGAGTTCCACGACGTCGTGGTCGGCCTGTGGGACAGCTGGGAGAACGACGCCTTCCTGCGCGACAAGGCGAGCGGGATCTGGTTCGACTTCGACAAGATGCACATCCTGCGGCACAAGGGGAAGCACTTCACGGTGCGCGGCCCCTTGAACGTGGCACGCTCGCCGCAGGGCCGCCCGGTCGTGGCGCAGGCCGGCTCGTCCGACATCGGCATGGAACTGGCGGCGCGCACCGCGGACCTGGTGTTTACGGCGCAGACCACCATCAAGGAAGGGCAGACTTTCTGCAACGACATGCGCTCGCGCATGGCGAAGTACGGGCGCGGGCCGGAAGAGATCCGCATCTTCCCCGGCATCATGCCGATCGTCGGTCGCACCGAGTCCGAGGCGCAGGAGAAGTACGAGGAGCTGCGCTCGCTGGTTGACGATAACGTCGGCATCGCCGGCGTGGCGCGCCTGGCGGGCGGTGTTGACATCTTCAATCTCGACCCTGACGGTCCGTTGCCCGAGCTGAAGCCCAGCAATGCGGCGCGCGCTCGTCAGGAGATGATCATCGCCATGGGCAAGCGCGGCATGACCATCCGCCAGATCGGCCGCGTGCTGGCCATGAGCCAGGCGCATCGCGTGCTCTACGGCACGCCGACCTCGCTCGCCGACAACATGCAGGAATGGCTCGAAGCTGGCGCCTGCGATGGCTTCAATCTCCTGTTCCCGCACTATCCCAAGCCGCTCGAGGAGTGGGTGACCATGGTCATCCCCGAACTGCAGCGCCGCGGTATCTTCCGCACCGAATACGAGGGCAAGACGTTCCGCGAGAATCTCGGCGTGCCGTTCCCGCCCAACATCCACACGGCCAATCGCACCAGCGTTCAGGTGAAGGGCATCCAGGCGGAAGCGGGGGCGTCCGATGACTGAGCCGCCACGCCAGCTCAAGCTCGGCGGCTTCTTCAGCGTGCCGGGCAATCATCTCGCCGGCTGGCGGCATCCTGATGCCGTGCCGGCGTACGACATGGATTTCAACCTTTACGCCCACATTACCCAGGTCGCCGAAGCTGCCAAGTTCGACACGATCTTCTTCCAGGACACGGTGGGCGTCGCCGGCAGCCGCGCGCTGGCGCGCGGCGAGCGCACCCGCGCCAAGCTGTCCCGCACCGTCAAGCTGGAGCCGACGGCGACGCTCGCCGCGCTGGCGATGGTGACGAGCCGGATCGGCCTGGTCGCCACCGCGACCACGACCTACAACGAGCCCTACAACATCGCCCGGCGCTTCGCCTCGATCGACCACATCAGCGGCGGCCGCGCCGGCTGGAACCTGGTGACCTCGCAGATCGAGGACGAGGCCGAGAACTTCGGCTTCGACGAGCACCTGGCGCACGCCGACCGCTACGAGCGCGCCGCAGAGTTCTACGAGGTCGTCACCGGCCTGTGGGACAGCTGGGAAGAGGGCGGCCTGCCGCGCGACAAGCAGAGTGGCATCTACATGGACCGCGACAAGGTCCATTTCCTCGACCATGTCGGCAAGCACTTCAAGGTCAAGGGACCGCTCAACATCACGCGCTCGCCGCAGGGCTGGCCGGTGGTGGCGCAGGCCGGATCGTCCGAGGCTGGCCGCGAGCTCGCGGCACGCACCGCCGACGTCGTTTTCACGGCGCAAACCAAGATCGACGAGGCAAAGGCCTTCTACGCCGACATTAAGGCGCGCGCCGCGCGTTACGGCCGCATGCCCGACGACATCAAGATCATGCCGGGCCTCACGCCGGTTCTCGGCAGCACCATGGAAGAGGCGCGCGAGAACTACGACCACCTGCAGTCCCTGATGCCCGACGACGTGGCGCTGCAGTCGCTGTCGCACATCTCGGGCGGCCTGGACCTCAGCACGTTTCCGCTCGACGGGCCGCTGCCCGAGTTGCCGCCCAGCAATGCCGCCAAGGCGCGGCAGGCCCTGGTGGTGCGTACCGCACGCGAGGGCAACATGACGTTGCGCCAGATCGCCCGCCACACCGCCGCCGGTACCGGCCATCGCGTACTGGTCGGCACGCCGCAATTCATGGCCGACGAGATGGAAGCGTGGCTGAAGGAGGAGGCCGCCGACGGCTTCAACGTGGTCTGCAACCATTACCCCAGGCCGTTCGAGGATTTCTGCCGGCTGGTCGTTCCCGAGCTGCAGCAGCGTGGCATCTTCCGCACCGAGTACGAGGGCACGACCTTGCGGCAGCATCTGGGGCTGCGCGTTCCGGAGAATCGCCACACCTTGGCGCGACAACAGAAAATCAGGGAGGCGTCATGAAAAAGCTGGCCATGGCCGCTGTTGCGGGCCTTGTCGTCCTGGCGTCATCGTCCGGTGCATTCGCGCAAGGGCCGACCGAGCGGGTGCGCAAGATCAACCTCTATTCCTGGCCGCAGGCAGCTCTGCCGCAGAGCTACCAGGCGGCGCAGCTGATCGCCCAGCAGTGGCGGCAGCTCGGCCTTGACGTCGAGGTCAAGCCGCTGCAGCGCCAGGCACAGACGCAGCTTATCTGGTTCAG
>DATEIF010000034.1:0-2201 GCA_035279205.1 Vineibacter sp. | reverse complement strand
CGCATGTTGCGCCCCTATGTGTGGCGCAAGCACCTCGACTTCGCCGCCATCCACGACATCCACTCCATCAAGCGCCAGATCGATGCCCACCGCGGCACTGGTACCGTCAAGGTCGCCGGCCACAACGTGAAGCTGGGTCGCGGCGGCATCCGCGAGATCGAATTTTTCGTCCAGACCCAGCAGCTGATCTACGGCGGCCGCAATCCGGCACTGCGGGTGCGCGGCACGGTCGATGGCCTCAATGCCCTGGCGGAAGCCGGGTTGATCCAGGACAAGGTCGCGCACGCGCTGGCCGAGTGCTACGGCTTCCTGCGCCGTGTCGAGCATCGCCTGCAGATGGTCGACGACCGCCAGACGCATGTGCTGCCGGCCGACGAGGCCGGCCTCGCCGCCATCGCCACCTTCATGGGCTACGATGACGGCGCGGCGTTCGCCAACGAGCTGCTGCGCACCTTCCGCACGGTCGAAAGCCACTACGCGCGCCTGTTCGAGGACGCGCCCAGCCTGGCGGCACCGGGCGCCGGCAACCTGGTCTTCACCGGCACCGATGCCGATCCGGAGACACTGACGACGCTGATCGATCTCGGTTTCCGCGAGCCGCAGGTCGCCTGGCAGATCGTCAGCCGCTGGCATCATGGCCGCTATCGCGCAACCCAGACCGCGCGCGCCCGCGAGCTGCTGACCGAGCTCAAGCCCGCGCTGCTCAAGGCGCTGGCGGCAACCGTCGACCCCGATCAGGCGTTGCTGCGCTTCGACACGTTGCTGGCCAACCTGCCGGCCGGCGTGCAGCTCTTCTCGCTCTTCAAGTCCAATCCGTCGCTGCTCGACCTGGTGGCGCGCATCATGGGCAGCGCGCCGCGCATCGCCAATCATCTGGCGCGCCGGCCGATCCTGCTCGATGGCGTGCTGTCGGCCGATTTCCTGGCGCCGCTGCCCGACGCCGATGTGCTCGCGGCCGACCTCGGCCGCATGCTGGACAATGCCGGCGACGAGCAGGACCTGCTCGATTTCGCGCGCCGCTGGACCAACGACCGCCGCTTTCAGGTCGGCGCCCACTTGCTGACCGGCGCCGTCAGCCCGCGCGAGGCAGCCCGCGCCTACAGTGACGTGGCCACGGCCGTGGTCGCCGAACTCGCCGCCCGAGTCGAGGCGCTGTTCGCACGCCAGCATGGCGGCTTCGATGGGCCGCGCATGGCCGTCGTCGCCATGGGCAAGCTGGGCAGTCGCGAAATGACGGCGACATCCGATCTCGATCTGATGTTCGTCTATGACGTCCCCGACGGGCTGGATCAATCCGACGGCGCGCGCCCCCTGGCGCCGACCCAGTACTACACCCGCCTCAGCCAGCGCATCCTCAACGCGCTCACCGTACAAACCAACGACGGTGCCCTGTACGAAGTCGACATGCGCCTGCGGCCGTCGGGTAATGCCGGGCCGATCGCCTGTTCGCTCACAGCCTTCGACGCCTATCAGGCCGACCAGGCCTGGACCTGGGAGCACATGGCGCTGTGCCGCGCCCGCGTGATTGCCGGCCCGCCAGCGGTCCGCGCGCGCGTCGAGGCGACGATCCGCGGCACGCTCTGCCGGCAGCGCGATCCCGACAAGCTGCTGCGCGACGTTGCCGACATGCGGGCCCGCGTCGCCACGCACCGGCCGCCCAAGGGCCCCTGGGACTTCAAGCTCATCCGCGGTGGCCTGTTCGACGTCGACTTTGTCGTGCAGTACCTCTGCCTGCGCCATGCCGCGGCCCACCCCGCCGTGCTGCACCCCGATCCGCTGGATGCGCTGGCGCAGCTGGAGCAGGCCAATCTCATTGCGCCCGACCAGGCGGCGAGCTTGTCGCGCGCCTATCGGCTGTTTACCGACCTGCAGGGCCTGATGCGGCTGGCAATCGACGGACCGGAAGCCGATTTCGACGAGGCCAAGGCGCCGGAAGGCCTGCGCCAGCTGCTGGTCAAGGCGGCCGCCGTCGTTCGCATCGAAGGTCTGAAGCGGCGGGTGATCCGGGCTGCCGAAATGGCGTATGAGGTTTTTGTCGCGATCATCGAAAAGCCGGCGGCGGCATTGCCCGCGCCGCCGCCAGTGGAGGAGAAGACATGAGCGTCGAGGAAGGCAGCAAGGCGCCGGATTTCACGGCACCGACCGACGGCGGCGGCAAGCTCAAGCTGTCGGAGCTGAAGGGCAAGGCCGTGATCCTGTAC
>DATEIF010000033.1:0-22037 GCA_035279205.1 Vineibacter sp. | reverse complement strand
GGGAAGACAATGCGGTCGTCGGTACGGCAATAGCGGTCGGCGAACATGCGGCCGACGGGATGGTACTTGTCGGTGTAGACCCGCATCGCCTTGGGATCCCACAGTTCGTCGCGGATGTGGAAGCGCAAGCCCTCGCCCACGACCAGCTGGCGGTCGTCCTTGACGTTGATCACCTGCCAGGTCCGGCACTCCATCGCCCACGGCGCCTGGGCGATGCGCGGCGGCGCCACATCCACCGACGGCGCCAGGCTCAATCCGAGGTAGTTCGGCTCGCCGATCTCGGGCGGAAAATCGCCGCTCGATTGGTGCATCTTCTCGGCCAGCGGCTCGTCGGTCAGGTTGACGACGAACTGGCCGGTCCGCTCGATGTTGATCCAGGTGTCCTTGATGCGCCCGTCGGGCCGCTTGTTGATCGCGAACATGATCAGCGGCGGGTCTTCGGCAAAGGCGTTAAAGAAGCTGAACGGCGCCGCATTCACCACCCCGGTCGGACCGAGCGTGGTGACCCACGCGATCGGTCGCGGCAGGATGAAGGAAATGAGCAGCTTGTAGCGGTCGTGGTGGCTGACGTCGGCGGCGGCGTATTGCATGGGAACCCGGCACGAGGGTGATGGAAAGTGCCGGGACTATACCCGGTCGGACCGCCGACGGAAGCAAGGCTATTTGCGGGTCGGCGGTGGCGGCTCGGCGCCAGTGCGCTCGGTGATTAGCCTGTAATGCTCAGGCCGGCGGTGCTTGGCGAAGTTGAACACGTTCTGGCGGATGCTCTCGCCCAGCGACAGATCGCAATCGAACATGATCACCTCGTCGTCCTCGCTCATGGCTTGGGCTGCGATCTCGCCTGTGGGCGCCACGATCACCGAGGCGCCGTACATGCCGAAACCATCCTCCTTGCCGGCCTTGGCGGTGGCCACGATCCAGGTGCCGTTCTGGTAGGCATTGGCCTGTACCGACAGCAGATGGTGGAACACGCGGCGGTAGGGCGGCTCGTGAAAATAGATGTTCTCGGTCGGCGTATTGTAGCCCAGCGCCACCATCTCGACGCCCTGCAGTCCCATCACGCGGAACGTCTCGGGCCAACGCCGGTCGTTGCAGATGCACTGGCCCATGACGACGTCCTCGTCGAACATGCGCCAGACGTTGAAGCCGAGATTGCCGACCTCGAAATAACGCTTCTCCAGGTGCTGGAACGGCGCTTGTGGCAGGTGATCGCTGTGTCCCGGCAGGTGCACCTTGCGGTACTTGCCGATGATCCGTCCGTCCGGACCGACAAGGATCGCGGTGTTGAAGCGCCTGACGCGCCCCTCCTCTTCCGTCAGTTCGGCGTAGCCGAGGTAGAAGCCCACCTTCTTCTCGCGCGCCAGCTCGAACAGCGGCAGGGTCTCCGGGCTGGGCATCTGCGCTTCGAAGAAGCGGTCGATTTCGGCTTGATCGGTCATCCACCACCGCGGGAAGAACGTGGTCAGCGCCAGTTCGGGGAACACGACAAACCGGCATCCCGAGTCCGCGGCTTCGCGCAGCATCGCCATCATGCGCTTCACGGCCGACGCCTTGCTGTCAGCGCGATGGATCGGCCCCATCTGGGCAGCGGCGACTTTCAGACGGCGGGACATTGGCAGAAAGCTCCTTGTACTTGTCTCGATCATTGATTGTGTATGCAGCCTTCAAAACAGCGGCCGCGCCCCGAACCCCGTCATCTTCACCATTTCCGGTGCCGGCTTGCCCAGTGGGCGCGAGGCGTCGGGCGACTCGCAGCGCAGGAACTGGCCGCTGCCCTTCTCGGCGTTGAGCGTGCCGTTCTCGACCACGACGCGGCCCCGGCTGATCACCGTGGTCGGCCATCCGGTGATCTCGCGGCCTTCATAGGGGCTGTAGCCGACATTGTCGTGCAAGTCCGCCCAGCGCACCTTGATCTGCCGGTCGGGGTCCCAGATCGCGAGGTCGGCATCGCTGCCGACGGCGATCGTGCCCTTGCGCGGATAGAGGCCGTAGAGCTTGGCATGATTGGTCGCCGACAGCGCCACGAAGCGGTGCAGGTCGATACGGCCCTTCTGCACGCCTTCGGAGAACAGCAGCGGCAAGCGCAGCTCCAGGCCCGGCACGCCGTTGGCCATCTCCTTGAAGGTCGTCTTGAGGCCCTTGGGAATCTTGCCGCCCTCGTTGAACTGATAAGGCGCATGGTCGGACGAAAAGACGTCGAACGTGCCGTCCTTCAGGCCGGCCCACACGGCTTCCTGGGCGGCCGAATCGCGTGGCGGCGGGCTGCAGCACCACATGGCGCCCTGCACGTCGGGCTTGTCGAGATCATCGGCGGTGAGCGCGATATACTGCGGACAGGTCTCGGCGAAGATCTTCAGTCCCTTGGCGCGGGCCTGCCGCACGGTGTCGATCGCCTCGATCTCCGACATGTGCACGATCAGCATCGGTGCGTCGACCAGCCGGGCCAGCGAAATAGCGCGATTGGTGGCCTCGGCCTCGGCGACCCGGGCGTGCGCGATGGCGTGGTAGCGCGGCGCCACATGCCCTTGCTCGACCAGGTGGTGCGCCAGCCACTGGATCATGTCGTGGTTCTCGGCATGCACCATCACCAGCGCGCCCTCGCGGCGGGCCAGCGCCAGGATGTCCAGCAGCTGATAGTCGCTGACCTTCAGCGCCTCGTAGGTCATGTAGATCTTGAACGAGGTGTAGCCGTCGCGGATCAGCGCCGGCAGTTCCTGGCCCAGCACCTGCTCCGTTGGATCGGAGACGATCAGGTGGAACGCGTAGTCGATGACGGCTTTCGGCGTGGCCGCCGCGTGGTAGTCCTGCACCACCGTGCGCAACGACATGCCGCGATGCTGCGCGGCAAACGGGATGATGGTCGTGGTGCCGCCAAAGGCCGCCGACACGGTGCCGGTATGAAAATCGTCGGCGCACATGATGCCCATGCCCGAGCGCTGCTCGACATGGACGTGGCTATCGACACCCCCGGGCAACACGAATTTGCCGCCGGCGTCGATCTCACGCGCGCCATCACCGGCAACGCTCCCCACTGCGGCGATGGTGCCGTTCCTGATCGCAATATCGCCCTCGATAGAGCGCTCGGCGGTCACGATACGGGCATTGCGGATGACAAGGTCGAACGTCGGCACGGCTTACTCCAGGGTGTGCATTTATTCCGCCGCCAGTGGCGAGGCACGGCCGACTGCGGCCAACCGCCGTTCGAGCCGGCGGATCAGATTGTCGAGCTCGCCCAGGTCCGTCGCGCCCAGCGACGAACCCGGCGTGCGCTGCCGGGCACTGCGAATGGCGCCGCGGCGACGCAGCACCTCCTTGCGCAGGGCAAGGCCGATGCCAGGCTGCTGCTCGTGGCGGACCAGCGGCAGGTAGAGATCGTATAGGTCCTCGGCCTCTTCCGATTTGCCGGCAGCGAAGAGCGTGTAGACCTGCACCAGCATTTCTGGCCAGGCGAAGCCGGTCATGGCGCCGTCGGCACCGCGACGCAGTTCCTGTACGTAATACAGGCCGCCATTGCCCACCAGGATCGACACGCGGCGCCGACCAGGGCGCTTCTCGTCTTCGCGGATGCGGGTGATCTTGCTCAGGCCGGGACAATCCTCGTGCTTGAGCATCACCAGCTGGGGAAAGTCATCGACCAGCCGATTGAATACCGGGACCGGCAGGAAGACCGACGTCGACTGCGGATAATCCTGAAAGACCATCGGGACGTCCGGTCCCAGCGCGGCAAAGACCTGGGCATAGTAGGCATAAATCCCATCGTCGCCCTTCAGGCCCGGCGTCGGCGCCACCATCACGCCGGCGGCGCCGGCATTCATGACCTCGTGCGACAGACGGCGCAGGTTGTCGATGCCGGCATGGCTCACGCCGACAATGACCTGCCGATCGCCGGCGCGCGCAATGACGCGACGCACGACCGTCAACGACTCGTCGGCGGACAGCTTGTGCGCCTCGCCCATCATGCCCAGCAGCGTGAAGCCGTGCACGCCGCTGCGGATATAGAAGTCGGTCAGGCTGTCGATGCTGTCGACGTCCAGTGCGCCGCTGTCGGTGAACGGCGTCGCAGCAATGATGAACACGCCCTTGGCGGACTCATCGAGGCGCATGGCGGGCATGGCTGGTCTCCTGCATGGTCGGCGTGATCATGCCATCCACGATCCTGATCGTGAAGCTGGCCGCACTCACATGCACGGCACAGCTGCCATCCGCCAGATGGTGATCACAGGATGACAACAGGCGCCGACAACAGAATCGCGCATCCGCTCACCACACTGACTGCCCGTTGTGCACGGTGGTACGAATGGAACAGCAGGAATGCGTTGCCAGCCTCTTGCTATCGGCGACTTGCTGACGTCACACTGCGTCCACTTCGAGCGGTCCGCGTGAAGACCGCATTCGCGGGGCGGTGGACGACGTGTTCGCGTTGATCGTGCAACGGCTGATCATTTCAATACCCGTGTTGCTGGGTGTGCTGCTGATCGGCTTCCTGCTGCTTCAGGTCGTGCCCACCGACCCGGCGATCATTCTTGCCGGGCCGACCGCCAGCCAGGCCGAAATCGAAGCGATTCGCCAGCAGCTCGGCCTCGATCGGCCGCTGTGGGAACAGTTCGGTCTTTATCTTCTGCGCGTGCTGCAGTTCGATCTCGGGCGCTCGATGATCTCCAATCGCCCGGTCCTGGACGAGCTGGAGGCGACGCTGGGACCGACATTCGAGCTGATGCTCGCCTGCCTGGTGTGGGCGATCCCCGTGGGCATCGCGCTGGGAACCCAGGCCGCGCGCCAGCGCGGCCAGTGGACCGATCGCGTGATCATGGCCTTCTCGGTCGCCGGCGTGTCGATGCCGATCTTCGTGGTTGGCCTGCTCCTGATCCAGTACGTGGGTGGTGCCGGCCTGCTGCCGTTCCAAGGTCGCGGCGGCCCGCTGTGGACCGGCGCAGGCCTGCTGCACGTCGTCCTGCCGGCGCTGACACTGGGTGCCGTCTTCATCGGCCCCGTGGCGCGCATGACACGGACATCGGTGCTCGAGACCTTGGGCGCCGACTACGTGCGCACGGCGCGCGCCAAGGGCGCCTCCGAGCGGCGGGTGGTGCTGCGCCATGCCCTGCGCAACGCCCTGATCCCGGTCGTGACGCTGATCGGGCTGCAGATCGGCTTCCTTCTGGGCGGCGCCGTGGTCACCGAGACAATGTATTCCTGGCCCGGCGTCGGCCGCATGGCTGTCGGTGCCATCTCCTCCAGCGACTTCCCGGTCGCCCAGGGCGCCATCATGGTGCTCGCCGTGTCGTTCATCGCCATCAATCTCGTGGTCGACGTGTTCTACGGCTACCTCGATCCCCGGATCGGCCAGCGATGACCGACGCGATCCTCGCTGAAGCCGATGCGCGCGCTCTGGAAGCGTTGCGGCGCAAGAACAGCATCATCCGGCGCCTGCTACGTGATCCGCCGGCGACCCTGGCGCTGGCCTTCCTGGTGCTGATCCTGCTGGGCGCGCTGCTGGCGCCCTGGATCGTGCCATACGACCCGTTTGCCAATTCCATGCGTTTGCGGCTGAAGGCGCCGGGTTTTGTCGGTCCTGACGGCGCCCTCTACCTGCTGGGTACCGATGCACAGGGCCGCGACATCCTGAGCCGCATCCTCTACGGCTTGCGCGCCACGATCGGCATCGGCGCCATCGCCGTGCTGTGCGGCGGCGGGCTGGGCGTGCTGATCGGCACGCTGGCCGCCTACTACCGCCGTCTCGACACGCCGCTGATGCGGTTCATCGATGTGCTGCTGTCCTTTCCATCGATCCTGTTCGGCTTGGCGTTGGCCGCGGTGCTGGGGCCCGGCCTGTTCTCGCTCTGCGTGGCGCTCAGCATCGCCGCCATACCGACCATCGCGCGCGTCGCGCGTGGTGCGGCCACGGTGGTGATGCAGCAGGACTACATGGAAGCCGGCCGTGCGTTGGGATTGGGCGACGGCGCCCTGATCTGGCGCTACCTGCTGCTGAACTGCGGCTCGACCATCCTGATCTACGCCACCCTGCAGCTGGGCCAGAGCATCCTGCTGGGCTCGGTGCTGAGCTTTCTCGGCCTGGGGGCACAACCGCCGTTCGCCGAGCTGGGCAGCATGACCGCCGACGGCCGCAAGTTCCTGCAGGCCTTTCCCCATGTCGCGACCATTCCGGCGCTGACCATCTTCTTCATCGTGTTGGCATTCAATGTGCTGGGTGACGCGTTGCGCGACGCGCTCGACCCGAAGCTGCGACAATAACCACGCGCCTGGGAGATCTGCCATGCTGCGACCGACATGCCTTGCCACCGCCCTGCTGGCCGCCATGGTCGCAGGCACGCCGGTACTGGCGCAGAAGACCGTCACCATCGTGCGCGAGATCGACACCGACCGCTACGATCCGCACCGTTCCACCGCGCGTTCCAACGCCGAAGTCATGTACATGGTCGGCGACACGCTGGTGAACCTCGACTTCGACATGAAGACCCTGGTGCCCGGCCTGGCGAAGAGCTGGACCACGTCAGCGGACGGGCTGGTCTACACCTTCAAGCTACGCGACGACGTGTCGTTCTGCAGCGGCAAGAAGATGACGGCGCAGGACGTCGTGGCGACCTATGAACGCTGGCAGGCGCCCGAAACCAAGGGCCTGGTGAAATGGCGCATGGGCGATCTCGACAAGGTCGTCGCCGTCGATGACTACACCGTCGAGTATCGCCTGAAAAAGCCGTTCTCCGAGCTGCTCTATCAGATGACGCAGTACTTCCACACCATCATCAACGTCGATCAGGTGAAGCAGCTCGGCGCCGACTACGGCGTCAAGCCGTTCGACGGCACGGGCCCGTTCTGCATGCAGAGCTGGACGCCGCGTGACGAGACGGTCTTGCTGAAGCACGCCAACTACAAGTGGGGTCCGTCGATCTACAAGAATACGACGGCCCAGGTCGACCGCGTCGTCTGGAAGGTGGTGCCGGAGGAGAACACGCGGGTCACGGCGTTGCAGAGCAACCAGGCCGATGTGAGCCAATATGTACCGTACTGGGCGCTCAAGGACCTGATGGCGAACAAGCAGCTGTCGGTGTCCAGGGCGGAGAACTATTTCTGGACCTTCTTCATCGGCTTCAAGATCGATCGCGAGCTGATGACCGACCTGCGCGTGCGCAAGGCCATCAACCTGGCGGTCGACCAGAAGGCGATCACCGAGGCCGTGACCTTCGGCTTCGCCGAAGCGGCCAATACCTATCTCATGCCCAGCGTGCTCGACTTCAACGGCAAGGTCGACAAGGCGATGTACGGCGAAAAGAGCGTCGGCGAGGCCAATCGCCTGCTCGACGAGGCCGGCTGGAAGCGCGGTGGCGATGGCTTCCGCTACAAGGACGGCAAGAAGCTGGCGCCAGTCCTCTACGGCATCTCCGGCTTTTTCAAGGAGGTTGCCGAGGCGGTTCAAGGCGATCTGCGCAAGGTCGGCATCGACCTGCAGGTACAGCTGTTCGACGCCACCGTCGCCTGGGGCAAGCTGGCGACCCAGGAGTTCGATGCCTTCGGCATGAGCTTTCCCTACGTCAGCGCCGGCGACGCGCTGAACCTCTATTTCCGCTCGACCAACACGCCCACGCCCAATCGCATGAACTGGAAGGATCCGGAAACCGACAAGCTGCTGGACGAAGGCTCGACCGCGCTCTCCGCCGATGTCCGCGCGGCGGCGTATGGCAAGGTGCAGCAGAAGGTCCATGACGCCGCGGTCTGGATCCCGCTCTACCATGAACCGCTCCACGTGGTGACCGGCAGCAAGCTCAAGCCGGTCCGCGCTCACGGCAACTATGGCTGCGGCCTGTACAAGGGGCTGGGCCTCGAATTCAAGTGACGTCCGCGAGCCGTCATCCCGAGCGCAGCGAGGGATCTCCCGCGAACGGAGACTCCATCTTGAGGAGATGTCTCGCTACGCTCGATGACGGACTGAACAAAGCATCAGGAACAAGATCATGACGCCCAAGACCACGCATATCCGCAATCTCGATGTCGTCGTCGCCTGGGACGAGGCCGAGCGACACCACGTCTATCTTCAACACGCAGACCTTGTCTTCCGCGGCAACGAGATCGTGCATGTCGGCCCCGGCTACACGCAGCCGGCCGATGCGGTGATCGAAGGCCGCGGCCTGATGGCGATGCCGGGCTTCGTCAACATCCACAGCCATCCGTTCTCCGAGCCGGGCAACAAGGGACTGACCGAGGAGGTCGCCAGCGACAAGCTCGGCCAGAGCTCGCTCTACGAATACCTGCCGGTGTTCGGCATGGAGGCCGACGCCGCCGGCGCGGCATCGAAATTCGCCCTGCATGAGCTGCTCAAAAGCGGCGTCACGACGATCAGCGACCTGTCGGCCAATCGCGAAGGCTGGCTTGACGATCTCGCCTCGACCGGCATCCGCGCCGTCGTCTGCCCGATGTACCGCTCGGGCCACTGGTACACCAAGAACGGCCACGCGGTGGACTACGCCTGGGACGAGAAGGCGGGCGAAAAGGCGTTCGCCGAGGCGCTGCAGACGATCGACCGCGCCACGCAGCATCCCAGCGGCCGGTTGTCGGGCATGGTCGGACCGTCGCAGATCGACACCTGCACCGAGGGTCTGTTCAAGGACAGCCTGGCCGAGGCTCGGCGGCGCAACATCCCGATGCAGACCCATGCCGGCCAGGCGATCGTCGAGTTCAACGAGATGGTACGCCGTCACGGCAAGACGCCGATCGAGTGGCTCGACCAGATCGGCGTGCTCAGCCCCGACCTGATCATCGGCCACGGCATCTTCCTGAGCGATCATCCGCAGCTGCACTGGCCGCACAGTGATGATTTCGCGCGCCTGCGCGCATCGGGCGCGGCCGTGGCGCACTGTCCCACCGTCTTCGCGCGCCGCGGTATCGCGCTCAACACCATCGGCCGCTATATGGACGCCGGTATCCCCGTCGGCATGGGCACCGACACCTTCCCGCACAACATGATCGATGAAATGCGGCTGGCCTGCTACGTCGCCCGCATCGTCTCCGGCAACTACAAGCAAGGCCAGACCAGGCATGCGCTCGAGGCCGCGACCGTCGGCGGTGCCGCCATCCTGCGCCGCCCGGACCTGGGACGCCTGTTGCCCGGTTGCAAGGCCGACTTCTCCCTGGTCGACCTCGGCCATCCCTACATGCAGCCGCCGCTGGAGCCGGTGCGCAGCCTGATCTATTCGGCGAGCGAACGCGCCGTGCGCGATGTCTATGTCGACGGCGCACAGGTGGTGCGCGACGGCAAGGTACTGACCATCGATATCGATGCCGCCGTGGCGGCGATGAACGATGGCCAGCGCCGGCGGATCGCCACCGTGCCGCAGCGCGACTGGGCCGGCCGCACGCACGATCAGCTCGCACCCCCGGTTTACGGGACGCGTGATCGCCTGCCGCAAAGCCGGCCGGTTCACTGATGCCGGATACGGGGCCGCTGCATACGGGGCCGCTGCTCGAGGTCCAGGCCCTGGAAACACACTTCGCCACCGGCGCCGGCGTGTTCAAGGCCGTCGATGGTGTCTCGTTGACCTTGGGACGCGGCGAGACCTTGGGGCTGGTGGGCGAATCGGGTTGCGGCAAGTCGGTGACGTCGCTGTCGATCATGCGCCTGGTGCCGCAACCGCCGGGCCGTATTGCCGGCGGTCGGGTCCTGCTGGAGGGGCGCGATCTGCTGACGCTCGACGAAAACGCGATGCGCCAGGTGCGCGGCGATCGCATCGCGATGATCTTCCAGGAGCCGATGACCAGCCTCAACCCGGTGCACACGATCGGCGACCAGATCATCGAGACGATCCGCCTGCACCGTGACGTCGCACCGGCCGAGGCCCGCAACCGGGCGATCGAGATGCTGCGCCTGGTGCGCATCCCCTCGCCCGAAACGCGCATCGACGACTACCCGCACCAGCTCTCCGGCGGCATGCGCCAGCGCGCGATGATCGCCATGGCGCTGGCGTGCGATCCGCGTGTGTTGATCGCCGACGAGCCGACGACGGCGCTCGACGTCACCATCCAGGCGCAGATCCTCGACCTGCTGCGCGATCTGCGCGACCGCACCGGCACATCGATCGTGCTGATCACGCACGACCTCGGCGTCGTCGCCGAGCTCGCCGACCGGGTCGCCGTGATGTATGCCGGCCGCATCGTCGAGGAAGCGCCGGTGAAGGCGCTGTTCGGCGACCCGCAGCACCCCTACACGCTGGGCCTGCTGGCCTCGATCCCCGGCCTGTCCGGACCGGGCGAACGGCTGACGGCGATCGAGGGCAATGTGCCCAACCCCTACGCCGTCCCCGACGGCTGCCGCTTCCATCCTCGCTGCCCGTTTGCGATCGATCGCTGCCGCGAGCAGGCGCCGCCGCTGGCGACTCTGGCAGCCGACCATCGCGTCGCCTGCTGGCGCGTGCCCATCGATGCCACCCTGAGCGAGGCCAGCCCATGACGCCGCTGCTGGCCGTCGAGGGGCTGGTCAAGCATTTCGACAGTCGTCGCGGTGTCGTCATCCAGCGCAGTGTCGGCACGGTGCGGGCTGTCGACGATGTGTCGTTTCACCTCGACGCCGGCGAGACGCTGGGCATCGTGGGCGAGTCGGGCTGCGGCAAGTCGACGACCGGTCGACTGGTGCTGCGTCTGATCGAGGCAACCAGCGGCGCGATCCGGTTCGAGGGCCGCGACGTCCGGACCCTGACGCGTGGCGCGCTGCGCGCATTGCGCCGCGACTTGCAGATCGTCTTTCAGGATCCCTACGCGTCGCTCAACCCGCGCCTGTCTGTCGGTGACATGCTGGCGGAGCCGCTGCGCCTGCACGGCTTGGCGTCAGGGGCGGAGTTGCGCACGCGGGCCGAGGAGCTGCTGACCACGGTCGGGCTGTCGGCCTGGCATGCCCTGCGCTATCCCCACGAATTCTCGGGCGGCCAGCGCCAGAGGCTTGCGGTGGCACGGGCGCTGGCGACGCGACCCAAGCTGATCGGGTGCGACGAGCCGGTCTCGGCGCTCGACGTCTCGATCCAGGCTCAGGTCATCAACCTGCTGAAAGACCTGCAGACGAGACTGGGGCTCGCCTACATCTTCATCGCACACGATCTGGCCGTGGTGCGGCACATCAGCGACCGAGTCGCCGTAATGTATCTCGGCAAGATCGTCGAGATGGCCAAGACCGAGCAGCTTTTCACAGCCCCGCGGCATCCCTACACGCGCGCCCTGCTGGCCGCCGCCCCGGTTGCCGACCCGACGGTGCCGCCGCGCCCCCTGGTGCTGGAGGGCGACATCCCGAGCCCGCTCAATCCGCCGCCGGGCTGCCGCTTCCATACGCGCTGTCCTTACGCCCAGGCACGCTGCCGCAGCGAGGCACCGGCGCTGCGGGATATCGCCCCCGGTCACGAGGCTGCGTGTCACTTCGCCGAGACGATCGCCGCCACGGAGGCCGCCGTCGAGCCGCCGCCCCCACCGCCCTACACGCGACGGCTCGCCGCCTACCGGCGTGCCGTCGCGGCGCGCCAGGCCGTCACTGAACGC
Source organism: Vineibacter sp. (assembly GCA_035279205.1). Taxonomy (GTDB): domain Bacteria; phylum Pseudomonadota; class Alphaproteobacteria; order Reyranellales; family Reyranellaceae; genus Vineibacter. The sequence goes on along the minus strand of DATEIF010000033.1, from coordinate 10,508 downwards.
GCTTGATGGCGTCCGCCACCGTGGTGAACAGCTGGTCGATCTCCGCCGGCGAGATGATCAGCGGCGGCGACAGTACCAGCGCATCGCCGGCGGAGCGCACCAGGACTCCCTTGTCGAAGCAGAGGTTGGCTGCCTCGATGGAGCGCGCCGCGCCGCCGGCTGGCCGCGGCGCCAGCTCGATGGCGACGAGCAGGCCGATGTTGCGGATATCGATCATGTTGGGCAGGCCCTTCAAGGCGTGCGCCGCTTCTTCCCACAGCGGCGCCGTCTTGGCCGCACGCTCGAAGATGCCCTGGTCGCGGTAGACGTCGAGCGTCGCGATGCTGGCGGCACAGGCCAAGGGATGGCCGGAATAGGTGTAGCCGTGGAACAGCTCGATCATGCTCTCCGGGCCGGCCATGAAGGCGTTCCACACCTTGTCTCCGGCGATCACGCCGCCCATCGGCACGGCGCCGTTGGTCATGCCCTTGGCGCAGGTGATGAGATCGGGCGTGACGCCAAACGCGGAGGCGGCAAACGGAGCACCGAGCCGGCCGAAGCCGGTGATGACTTCATCGAAGATCAGCAGGATGCCGTGGCGGTCGCAGATCGCGCGCAGCCGCTCGAGGTAGCCCTGGGGCGGCGGCAGCACGCCGCCGGATCCCGTTACCGGTTCGATGATGACGGCGGCAATGCTCGACGGGTCGTGGATCTGGGTCAGTGTTTCGAGCTCGTCGGCCAGATGCGCACCCCACACCGGCTGACCGCGCGAAAACGCGGTGTGCTCCAGATTGAGCGTATGCGGCAGGTGATCGGTCTCGGGCAGCAGCGGACCGAAATCCTTGCGGTGGCGACCGATGCCGGCCACCGACAGTCCGCCCCAGCCCATGCCGTGATAACCCTTGGCGCGACCGATGAACCGCGTACGGCCGACCTCGCCTTTGACGCGAAAATAGGCACGCGCGATCTTCAGCGCCGTATCGACGGCCTCGGAGCCCGAGTTGGCGAAGAAAACGTGGTCCATACCAGCCGGCGCGATACCGGCGATACGCGCCGCAGCCTCAAAGGCCAGCGGATGTCCCATCTGGAATGAGGACACATAGTCCAGCTGCTCGGCTGCCTGCTTGATCGCCTCGACGATCGGGCGCTGGTTGTGGCCGGCGTTGACGCACCACAGGCCCGCCATGCCGTCCAGAATCCGCTTTCCGTCCGCCGCCGTGTAGTACATGCCGTCGGCACCGACGAACAGGCGCGGATTGGCCTTGAACTGCCGATTGGGCGTAAACGGCAGCCAGTAGGACTCCATCTCGCTCTGATTCGGCACGCTCATCACCGTCATCTCATCCTCCTGTTTCGCAGGCTGTTTCTCATTGCGATAAAATGCACTTTATACCCATCTCGTGAATGGGAGTCTCGTACACATTCCAAATTTTCTGTTTCATGACAGCACAAAGTGCATTAGCGTCCGGCATGAATGTTGCGACGATTGTTGCGAAGGACGATTGTTGTGAAGGAAGGGTGGCGATGGTTGAAGCCTGTCCTTTGATCGAGATTGCGGGTGGCCCGTTCGACCGCGGCCGCGACTACGGCCGCCAGGCGCAGCAGCGTATCGTCAAAGGCATTGCGCACTATGCGCGCCAGCTCGAAACGCTGTCGGTCGACAGTGCTCAGATTCGAAAACTGGTCGGCGACTACCTGCCGGTCATCGAAGGCTTCGAGCCTGCCTACATCGAGGAGATGCGCGGGATCGCCGATGGGGCCGGCGTCGACTTCGAGAACATCGTCCTGCTCAACGCCCGCACCGAGATCCTGAAGCTGGGCCAGCGGCCCGATCTGCGGCGCAAGCTCATGCAGGCCGAGGATCCCGACGGCTGCACGGGCGTCGTCGTGCTGCCTGGTGCCAGCCGCGACGGCACGCTGATCCACGCCCAGAACTGGGACTGGAAGATGGAGTGCGCCGAGACCGCCGTGGTGCTGCGTATTCGCAACACCGACGGGCCCGACCTCCTCACCTTCACGGAAGCCGGTGGGCTCGCACGGTCCGGGTTCAATGCGGCCGGCATCGCCATCACCGCCAACTACTTGGAATCGGACCGCGACTACAGCCAGATCGGCGTGCCGCTGGCACTGATCCGGCGCAAGGTGCTGGAACAGGAGCGGTTGGCGATGGCCATGCGCGCCGTCTATGTGACGCCGAAGTCGGCCGCCAACAACATGATCGTCAGCCACAAGGACGGCGTTGCCATCGATTTCGAGTGCGCGCCGGACGAGACATTCCAGGTGCATCCCGACAGCGGCCTGCTGGCGCATGCCAACCATTTCGTGAGCCCGGTGGCGCTGTCGAAATTGAAGGACACCGGCATCGCCAACACGCCCGACAGCCTCTACCGCGACATCCGCGTGCGCGACCTGCTGGCACCGCAGATCGGGGCCATCACGTCCGATGCCGTCAAGGCGGCCCTGTTCGACGACTTCCAGACCCCGTGGTCGGTCTGCCGCCCGCCGCGGCCCAATCTCAGCAGCAACCTCAGCGCCACGGTGGCGATGATCGTGATGCAGCCCGCCGCCGGCACGATGGACGTGGCCATGCTGCCGGCGTTGAACCGCACGTTCACGACCTACCGCCTCGATCCCGTGTCACCTTCGGTGCACGCTGCCGCCAGCGACTGAGAGGAGCACGACATGCCCCGACGTCATGCGCTGGTTGCCGGCATCGCCCTGGGATTGACGCTGGCGGGCCTGTCCCCGGTCGATGCCCAGACCGGCACCATCCGGTTGCGGCTGAAGAACGACATCCGCTCGACCGATCCCGGCACTAACCGCGATGGCGGCACCGACGGTGTCGTGCAGCACATGGTCGAAGGCTTGGTCGCGTTTCGCGAGGACACGTCCGTCGGCCCGCTTCTGGCGGAACGCTACGACGTGTCGGAGGACGGCAAGACCTATACCTTCACGCTGCGACCCGACATCCGCTTTCACAACGGCGCACCGCTGACGGCGGGCGACGTGGTGTGGTCCTGGCGGCGCTATCTTGATACCGCCACGCAGTGGCGCTGCCTTCCGGAGTTCACGGGCGGCCTGGTGAAGGTCGACTCGATCGTGGCGCGGGACGACCGCACGGTCGTCTTCACCTTCGATCGTCCGTCGGCCCTGATCCTCGCCACCATGGCACGGGTCGATTGCGGCGGCTCCGCCATCACGCACCGTGATTCGGTGGGCCCGGACGGCAAGTGGCGCGATCCGATCGGCACTGGTCCCTTCAAGATGGGCGAATGGCGGCGGGGCCAGTACATTGAGCTGGTGCGCTTCGACCAATATGCGTCGCGCAGCGAGCCGCGGGACGGCTACACCGGCGCCAAGAAGGTCATGGTCGACAAGGCCCGCTTCCTGGTGATCCCCGACGCTGCGGCCGCCAAGGCGGCCCTGGTGAGTGGCGCCAGCGACATCGATCACGACATCGAGCCTGAGGACTTCGCCGAGCTCAAGGCGCGGCCTAGCCTGAAGTTCGAGACGACAACGACCATGTCGATGTCCACCATCATCTTCCAGACCCGGGACAAGGTGATGCAGGATGTGCGCATCCGCCGGGCGCTCGCCCTGGCGCTCGATACGCACGAGATCACCGACGCGGTCACGGCGGGCACGGCCAAGGCCAACAACTCCGTGATTCCGGTCAGCAGCCCCTACTACACCAAGGTGCAGGCCGCCGGCTACACACGCGACCTCGCCGCGGCGCGCAAGCTGCTGGCCGATGCCGGCTACAACGGTCAGCCGATCAAGATGCTGGCCAACAAGCGCTTCAAGAGCTCGTTCGACGTCGCCGTGCTGGCCCAGGCCGCCGCCCAACAGATCGGTCTGAAGATCGATGTCGAGGTGCTCGACTGGGCGACCCAGCTCGACCGCTACACCAAGGGCGACTACCAGGTGCAGTCGTTCCCCTATTCCGCCCGGCTGGATCCGGCGCTCAGCTACGAGATGGTCACCGGGCCCAAGGCCACGCAGCCGCGCAAGGTGTGGGACAACCCGGAGGTCGAGGCGATCCTGCGCCAGTCGATGCAGATCGCCGATCGCGACAAGCGCCAGGCGCTGTTCGATACCCTGCACAAGCGCCAGATCGAAGAACTGCCACTGATCATGATCTACAACGAGGTCCAGATCGCCGCCATGCGCAAGACCCTCGACGGCTACAAGGGCTGGCCGACCGGCCAGCCACGCCTGTGGGGCGTCACGCTCAACTGACGCCGGCGGCCACTGATCCATGCTCAGCTACATCCTGCGCCGCCTGGCCTTCACCATCCCCACGCTGCTGCTGGTGGCGATCGCGGTCTTCACCCTGGTGCGGCTGATCCCGGGCGATCCCGTGCAGTTGATGCTGGGCGATGCCGCCGATCCGGCGCAGGTCACGGAGATGCGCCGCGCGCTCGGCCTCGAAGAGCCGCTGCCGGTGCAGTTCGCGCTGTGGCTGGGCAAAGTCGCCGTCGGCGATCTCGGCAAGTCGATCAGCAACGGCCTGCCGGTGTTGCCGCTGATGATAGAGCGTTTCCAGGTCAGCGGCCTGATCGTGCTGCTGGCCGTCTTTTTCGCCGCCCTCATCGCGGTGCCGGCGGGCCTGCTGGCGGCCTGGCGGCAGAACCAGCCGCTCGATCTCGCGATCGTAGCCGGCGCCACGATGCTGCTGTCGATCCCGACCTTCTGGCTCGGCCTTCTTCTGTTGCTGCTGTTCGGCCTCAAGCTCGGCTGGCTGCCCGTCGTGGGCTATGTGCCGTTCTCTGAGAATTTCGGCCAGGCGCTGCTCTACATCGTGCTGCCCATCGTCACCCTGACCATGGTCGAAATCGGCGTCATGACGCGTATGTCGCGCGCCGCCGCCATCGACGTGCTGCGCCTGGATTATGTCACACACGCCCGCGCCAAGGGCCTGCCGGAGCGGCGCGTGCTGATGCGCCACGTGCTGCCCAACGCGTTTGCGCCGACCTGGACCCTGATCGGCCTGATCCTGGGCCACCTGCTGGGCGGTATCGCCGTGCTGGAGACAGTATTTACCTTGCCCGGGCTTGGCCGCCTGTTGGTCGATTCGATCTTCGCACGCGACTATCCCGTGGTGCAGGGCTGCCTGCTGTTCACGGCGCTGATCTACGTGCTGGTCAACCTGGTGGTCGACCTGTGCTACCCGCTGTTCGACCCGCGCGTGCAGGCCGAATGACCATGAAGCTGCGCGGCAACACCCTCGTCGGCGGCACGCTCATCGGCATCGTGCTGTTGACCGCGGCCGTCGCCGCGGTGTGGACGCCGTACAACCCGCTCCAGGTCAATCTCCGCGCCCGCCTCAAACCGCCGTCGGATCTCTACTGGCTGGGCACCGACGAGTTCGGCCGCGACGTGCTCAGCCGCATTATGGCCGGCGCCGGCACCAGTGTGCTGGTCGCGCTGCTCACGGTGACGTTCGCCGTCGTGGTCGGCGTGATCTTGGGCGTGGTGGCCGGCTACGTCCGCGGCTGGACCGACCGCATCCTGATGGCGATCAACGATGCGCTGCTGGCGTTTCCCGGCATCCTGCTGGCGCTGGGCGTGATGGTGGTGGTCGGCGCCAACAAGTACGGCATCGTGCTGGCGTTGGGCCTGGCCTATGCGCCGTCGGTCGTGCGCGTGGTGCGCGGCACCGTGCTGTCGGTGCGCGAACGCGAGTATGTCGAGGCCTCGCGCATGATCGGCAACGGCGAAATCTACTCGATGGTGCGCCACGTCATGCCCAACTGCATCGCGCCGATCGCGGTGCTGTCGACCAGCATGTTCGGCTGGGTGCTGCTGTCGGAAAGCGCATTGAGCTTCCTGGGCCTGGGCGTACCGCCACCGGCGCCGACCTGGGGCAACATGCTGGCGGCCAGCCGGCCCTACATGGAAACCGCGACATGGCTGGGCATCGCGCCGGGCCTGTGCATCGCCTTCACCCTGCTGGGCATCAACCTGCTGGGCGACAGCCTGCGTGACCGCCTGGACCCGCGGATGGCACACGCATGACCACTTTGTTGACCGTCGACGGCCTGAAGCTGCGCGCCACCGGCATCGGCTCCCTGGTAGTCGATGATGTTTCCTTCAGCATCGGCCGTGGCGAGTTTCTGGCCGTTGTGGGCGAGTCGGGCAGCGGCAAGACCATGGCGGCGCGCGCCATCCTGGGCCTGCTGCCGCCGGCCATCACCCGTGTCGACGGCCGTATTCGGCTCGATGGCGAAGATCTCACGCAGGCCACGCCGGAGCGCCTGCGCCAACTGCGCGGTCCCGCCATCGGCATGGTCTTCCAGGAGCCGATGGTCTCGCTGAACCCGGCGCTCACCATCGGGCTGCAGATGGCCGAAGGGCTGAAGCTGCATCGCCGCCTGTCACCGCAGGAGATCCGCGACAGGTCGATCGGGATGCTGCAGCGCGTGCAGATCCGCGAACCCGAGCGCTGCCTCGCGGCGTTCCCGCACGAGTTCTCCGGTGGCATGCGCCAGCGCATCATGCTGGCCTCGGTCATGCTGCTGCGCCCCAGCCTGCTGATCGCCGACGAACCGACCACGGCGCTCGACACCCTGGTGCAGCGCGAGGTGCTCGACCTGATGGTCGAGCTAGCGCGCCAGGAAGGCACCGCGGTGATGCTGATCACCCACAATCTCGGGCTGGTGGCGCGCTACGCCCAGCGCGCCGTCGTGCTTCAGCGCGGCAAGCTGGTGGAAAGCGGCCCGGCGCAGCAGATCCTGTCGGCACCGACGCATCCCTACACGCGCCAGCTCGTCGATGCGCTACCGCGCCGCGATACGGCAGCGAAATCCGACACGGCCGGCGCACCGGTGATCGCGGCGCGCAGCCTGGAGGTGACGTTCGGCGGCCGCCGTCGCCTCTTCGGCAAGCGCCCCTCCGTGCGCGCCGTCGACGGCGTGGATCTCGAGGTACGCGCCGGCGAGACGGTGGCGGTCGTCGGCGGCAGCGGTTCAGGCAAAACCACGCTGGGGCGCGCCATGCTGCGGCTGATCCCGGCATCCGGCGGCCAGGTGCTGTTCCGCGGCAACGATATTCTCGCGGCTGACCGCGCCACTGTGCGTGCCTTCCGCCTGGGCTGCCAGCTGGTGTTTCAGGACCCCTATTCGTCGCTCGATCCGCGCATGCGGGTCAGCCAGACCGTGGCCGAGCCGCTGCGCCATGTGCCCGAGCTCAGCGCGGCCGACAAGGAGCACCGCGTTGAGGAAGTGCTGGAAGAAGTCGGCCTCGCCGGTTTCGGTCGTCGCCTGCCGCACGAATTGTCGGGCGGCCAGCGCCAGCGCGTGGCGATCGCGCGCGCCATCGTGCGCCGGCCGGTGTTCGTGGTGGCCGACGAGCCGGTATCGGCGCTCGACATGACGATCCAGAAGCAGGTGCTGACCCTGTTCCGCGACCTGCAGCGCCAGCGCGGCTTTGCCTGCCTGTTCATCTCGCATGATCTGGCAGCAGTCGAGGAAGTCGCCGACCGCGTCATCGTGATGCAATCCGGCCGCATCGTCGAGCAAGGTTCGCGCGACGACATTTTCGACCGGCCCCAGCACGCCTACACCAAGGCATTGCTGGCGGCATCGCCGGCACTAGATATGCCGAAGCCCGAGCCTCCGGTCATCGCCGGCAAAACCTATGCAAGGACCTGACATGCCCCTTGGATATTACGACGTCGGTGCCACGCCGTTCTTTGCGCTGCAGGCTGACCAGCGCGTCTCCTACTGCCTCTACGTGCCCACGGCCCTGGCGGAGGCCAAGGACCGCTCGACCTGGCGGCTGATTGTTGCCATGCATGGCACCGGCCGCACGGCGGCGACCTATCGCGACAAGTTCGCCGATCTGGCCGAGAGCGAGCGCTGCGTCGTTCTGGCGCCGCTGTTCCCTGTCGGCCTGATCGAGCCGGGTGAGCTCTCCAATTTCAAGCGCATCAAGTTCCACGACATGCACTTCGACCGGTTGCTGCTGGCCATGGTCGACGAGGTCGGCCAGAAGTACGGCATCGATGTCAGCCGCTTCCTGCTGTTCGGCTTCTCCGGCGGCGGTCAGTTCGTGCATCGCTTCTTCTACCTGCACCCCCATCGCCTTGCCGCCGTGTCGATCGGCGCGCCCGGTTCTATCACCCAGATCGACGACAAGCGCGACTGGTGGGTTGGCACGCGCAACTTCCGGGCCGAGTTCGGCGTCGACATCGATCTAGCCGCCATGCGCCACGTGCGCGTGCACATGGTGGTGGGCGGCCTCGACACCGAGACCTGGGAGATCACCATCAAGCCTGGCGATCGCATTTGGATGGAAGGCGCCAACGACGCCGGAGTCACCCGCATCGACCGCCTGGCGACGCTCAAGGCAAACTACGAGCGACACGGCATCACCGTGCACCACGACATCGTGCCCGGCATCGGTCATGAGGGTTGGAAAACGCTCGAGCCGGTCATCGACTTCTTCACGTCGGTGCTGCGTGAGCGGGAAAAAGCCGCATGAGATTTATCGCCGGTCTCGTTGCTGCCGCGCTGCTGGCAGCCACCGGAGCACGCGCGCAGGAAGGCCGTCGCATCGACGCACTCACCGTGGCGCTGATCTCCGACATCCGCAGCAGCAACCCCGGCGTGAACCGCGACGCCAATTCCGACACCGTGCTGCATCACATCGTTGAGGGCCTCGTCGCTTACCGTGAGGATCTCTCCGTCGCACCCATGCTCGCGGAGTCATGGCAGATCGAGGACAGCGGCAAGACCTATCGCTTCCGGTTGCGCGAGGGCGTCACCTTCCACAACGGCGCACCGCTGACGTCCGCTGAAGTCGTCTGGAGCTGGCGCCGCTATCTCGATACCAAGACCCTGTGGCCGTGTGTCCGCTTCTTCGACGGCACGCAGGGGCCAAAGATCGTGGACATCGAGGCCCCCGACCCGCGCACCGTGGTGTTCCGGCTGCAGGAAGCATCAGGCCTGTTCCTGATCGCCATGGCCAACCTGCAATGCAACGCCGCGATCCTGCACCCCGACTCGCTCGGCCCCGATGGCACGTGGCGGACACCGATCGGCACCGGCCCCTATGTCTTCCGCGACTGGCAGCGTGGCCGGCAGGTCGAACTCACGCGCTTCGACGCCTATCACCCTGCTCCCGGCCCGCGTGACGGCATGGCCGGCGGCAAGATCGCCTATGCCGGGCGTATCCGGTTCCTGGCCATTCCCGATGCATCGGTCATGAAGACGGCATTGCAGGCCGGCAATGTCGATGTCGTGCCGGTGCTGTCGGCCAACGATATCGACGACGCCAAGGCGCGCGGCATCCAGGTCGCCGTGCAGTCGACGCTCGCCTGGCAGGTGATGCTGATGCAGACCCAGGACCCGCTGCTGTCCGACGTGCGCATCCGCCGCGCCATCGCACATGCCGTCAATCTGCGCGAGGTGGCGCAGTCCTTGTCCTTCGGGTTGGCCGGTCCCAATCCGGCTGCCGTGCCGCTGGCCAGTCCCTATCACGCCGCCGCGTTTGCCGCCTGGCCGGCGCATGATCCGGCGGCGGCGAAGCGCCTGCTCAAGGAGGCCGGCTACGCCGGCCAGCCGATCAAGATCCAGACCAGCACGCGGCCCGGCGGCTATTTCGATGCCGCGGTCATGATCCAGGCCATGCTGGCCGAGATCGGCATCAATGCGCAGCTCGACACACTGGAATGGGCCACGCAGCTGCAGAACTACAATCAAGGCAAGTTCCAGCTGTCGTCGTTCGTCTATTCATCGCGGCTGGATCCGGCGTTCGGCTACTCCTCGCTGATCGGTGACAAGAAGCGTTTCCCGTTCGTGCAATGGGATGATCCCGAATCGAACAAGCTGCTGGACGCGGCCAAGATATCGACCGACCCGGCCGAGCGTGGACGGCTGTTCGCCGAGCTCCATCGCCGCATGGCGGACGCGGTGCCGATCCTCGGTATCTACAACCCGGTCGAGGTGTCCGCCGCCGGGCCGCGTGTGCGCGGCTACAAGACCTGGCCCGCCGGCAACGAGCGCTTCTGGGGCGTGTGGAAGGAATGATTTTCAAGATTCGGACCGCGCGCACCGGCGCGCAGCGCCGGATCATGAGCGCGCGTGGACGCGCGCGGTCCGAAAGAAAACAACGGGAGCTTGACGAATGACTGACCTGTGGAAGCTCGATGCCGCTGCGCTGGCAGAACTGACGCGCAGCCGCAAGGTGTCGAGCCGCGAGGCAACGGCGTCGGTCCTGGCACGGCTGGATGCGGTCAATCCCGTGATCAACGCCGTCGTGCGGCCACTGCACGAGGAGGCGTTGGCAGCCGCCGACGCCGCCGATCGTGCTGCCGCCGAGGGCAAGCCGCTGGGCCCGCTGCATGGCGTCCCGGTCACCACCAAGATCAACCTCGACCAGGCCGGTTGTCCCACCGACAACGGCGTCGTCGCTTTCAAGGACCTGATGGCGACGCAGGACAATCCGACGATCGCCAACCTGCGGCGCGCCGGCGCCATCATTGTCGGCCGCACCAATGCACCGGCGTTTTCGATGCGCTGGTTCAC
>DATEIF010000032.1:0-5744 GCA_035279205.1 Vineibacter sp. | reverse complement strand
GGAAGGTGGCGCGCAGCGCCGGATGGGGGCCGCTGCTGCAAAGGCGATACCGGACAAGGCACCCCCCATCCGCCCCTTCGGGGAACCTTCCCCCGCAAGCGGGGGAAGGTATCGATCGTGCCCGTCGACGTGCGGTTCATCACGTCTGGTTCGTGCGGATGGCGATGGAGCGGGCGTGCGCCGGCAGGCCTTCGGCGGCCGCCAGCGTCGCGGCGGCCGGCCCGATCCGGGACAACGCCGCGGCATCGCATGACACGATCGAGGTGCGCTTCAGGAAATCGCTGACCCCCAGGCCCGAGGAGAAGCGCGCCGTGCGCGACGTCGGCAGCACGTGGTTGGTGCCGGCGACATAGTCGCCCACCGCTTCCGGCGTGTGGCGGCCGACGAAGATCGCGCCGGCGTGGCGGATGCGGTGCAGCAGGGTTTCGGCCGGTGCCGGCTCCAGGCACAGCTCGACATGCTCGGCGGCGATGCGGTCGATGATGGGCGCGGCGTCGACCAGCGACGGCACCAGGATCACGGCGCCGTTGTTGTGCCAGCTCAGCGCCGCACGCTCGGCCGTGTCCAGCCGCTTCAGCTCGCTCGCCACGGCCCGGCCCACCGCGTCGGCGAACGCCGCGTCGTCGCAGATCAGGATCGACTGGGCTGCCTCGTCGTGCTCGGCCTGCGACAGCAGGTCGGCCGCGATCCACGATGGATCGTTGCTGGCGTCGGCCACTACCAGGATTTCCGACGGGCCGGCGATCAGGTCGATACCGACCTTGCCGAACACCAGACGCTTGGCGGCGGCGACATAGGCATTGCCCGGACCGACGATCTTGTCGACCGGCGCGACGCGCGCTGTGCCGTAGGCCAGCGCCGCCACCGCCTGTGCGCCGCCGATGCGGTAGATCTCGTCGACGCCGGCCACGCGCGCGGCGCACATCACCAGCGGGTTGAGCGTACCACCCGGCGTCGGCACCACCATGGCCACGCGGCGCACGCCGGCAACCTTGGCCGGCACGGCGTTCATCAACACCGACGACGGGTACGCCGCCTTGCCGCCCGGCACATAGAGGCCGACGGCGTCGAGCGCGGTGAAGCGCGCGCCCAGCCGCACACCGGCGGCGTCGACGAAGTCGAGGTCGGCCGGCAACAGCTTGCGGTGATAGGCATCGATGCGCGCCGCGGCAAACTCGATCGCGGCGCGCTGCTCGGCCGACACCTGCGCCACCGCGGCATCGATGGCGGCATCGTCCAGGCGCAGCGTATCGGCCGTGACCGTGATGCGATCGAAGCGGTTGGTGTACTCGACGACCGCCGCATCGCCGCGACGGCGCACGTCGGCCACGATGTCGCGCACCACGCCATCGACGTCGGCGCCGCTGTCGCGATCCTTGGCCAGGAAGGCTGCGAAAGCGGTCTCGAAATCCGCGGCGCGGGCGTCCAGCCGCAGCGGGCCTGTATCAGCCGGCATCGTCACGCCGCATCGGCAATGGCGGTGCGCGCGGCGGCGCGGAAACGCTCGATCCAGGCACCGACGACTTCCGGCCGCGTCTTGAGCGCCGCGCGGTTGACGATGAAGCGCGACGAGACCTCGGCGATGCGCTCGATTTCCTTGAGGCCGTTTTCCGTCAGCGTACGGCCGCTGGAGACCAGATCGACGATGCGATGGCAAAGACCCAGGGTCGGTGCCAGCTCCATGGCGCCGTTGAGCTTGATGCATTCCGCCTGCACGCCGCGCGCCGCGAAGTGGCGCTTGGTGAGCTCGGGGTATTTGGTGGCGATGCGGATGTGGCTCCAGCGCGCAGGGTCGTCGCTGGCAGCGAGATCGGCGGGCTCGGCCACCGACAGCCGGCAGCGGCCGATGCCGAGATCGACCGGGGCGTAGATTTCGCTGAAGTCGAACTCCATCAGCACATCGCTGCCGCAGATGCCCAGATGCGCCGCCCCGAAGGCAACGAAGGTGGCGACGTCGAAGGAGCGCACCCGAATGATGTCGATGTCCGGCCGGTTGGTCGCGAAGCGTAGCGCGCGGGCGTTCTCGTCGTAGAACGACGGCTCCGGATCGATCCCGGCCGCGTGCAGCACCGGCGCGGATTCGGCCAGGATCCGGCCCTTGGGCAGGGCCAGGATCAGCTTGTCACTCGCGCTATCGGTCCTGGAGGCGTCGCCGCCCCCTACCACGTCGTTCACGGCACGTACTCCGGGAGAAGGCTCCGGCAGGGTGGGCCGGTCGCCTACCACACTCAGCGGGCCGCGTCGACCTCGGCGCCAGGGTGCGACGGCCGCCACCGGGTCGGCCAAGGATCCCCCAAATCCTCCAAGTGGCACAATAACTTAGGCGCTTCGACACGAATGGTCCGGTGAGCGGCAAAGCGCAGCAGCACCGCCGTCTTGTCGCCATCCGCCGCCTCGACCGCGACCGACAGCAGCTCCAGGATGCGGTCCGGCTCGCCCAGCGGCATGTCGACATGGCGCACGGCGGCGACTTCGTGGAACACCAGGGCGCTGTGGGTACGCGACCAGGCGCCCTCGGCGTCGGCCGGCGCCTCCCAGCGGAAGCGGTTGGCCACCAGCACCAGCCGTTTCTCGGCGGCGAACCAGCCGATGTCCTTGATCGCCACCAGGGCATCCTGCATGGCGGCCGAGATCACCTGCAGGTCATCGCCGTCAAAGGCGCTCAGCTTGAGCTTGTCAGCCATGGCGTTCCGTTTCAGCCCTTCACCCGCTCGATGTCGGCGCCGCAGGCCGCCAACTTTTCTTCAAGACGCTCATAGCCGCGGTCCAGATGATAGACGCGGTGCAGGGTGGTGTCGCCCTTGGCCGCCAGCGCCGCGATGGCCAGCGACACCGAGGCGCGCAGGTCGGTCGCCATCACCTCGGCGCCACGCAGCTCCTTGACGCCGCGCACCATGGCCGAGGCGCCATGGATGTTGATGTTGGCGCCCATGCGCATCAGTTCCGGCACGTGCATGAAGCGGTTCTCGAAGATCGTCTCGGTGATCATCGCCGCCCCGTCGGCCCGGCACATCAGCGCCATCATCTGCGCCTGCAAGTCGGTCGGGAAGCCGGGATAGGGCTCGGTCATCACATCGACGCCGTGCAGTGCGCCGTTGCGGCGCGACACCCGAAAGCCTGAATTGGTCGGCGTGCACTCGACACCCGCCCCGCGCAAGGTGTCGATGGCCGACTCCAGCAGATCGATGCGGCCGCCCACCAGCTCGACGTCGCCTGCCGTCATCGCCACCGCCATCGCGAACGTGCCGGTCTCGATGCGGTCGGGGATCACCGAATGCGTGGCGGCGCGCAGGCGATCGACACCGTCGATACGCAGCGTCTCGGTGCCGACGCCGTGGATCTGCGCGCCCATCGCGATCAGGCAGTGTGCCAGGTCGGTGATCTCAGGCTCGCGCGCGGCGTTGTCGAGCACGGTGGTGCCGCGCGCGATGGCGGCGGCCATCATCAGGTTCTCGGTGGCACCGACCGACACCTTGGGAAATACGTACTTGGCGCCGCGCAGGCCGTCTGGCGCCGTGGCCACCATGTAGCCGCCGTCGAGCTCGATCTTGGCGCCCAGCGCCTGCAGGCCGGCGATGTGCAGGTCGACCGGCCGCGTGCCGATGGCGCAGCCGCCCGGCAGCGACACGCGCGCCTGGCCGCAGCGCGCCAGCAGCGGCCCCAGCACCAGCACCGAGGCGCGCATCTTGCGAACGATATCGTACGGAGCCGTGGTCGAGGTGATCTTGGCGGCCTTCAAGGTCAGCGTCTTGGCGTGCCGGTGGCCGTTCTCACCGGCGGCCGACGACACCTCGACACCGTGCTGCTGCAAGAGCGCGATCATGGTGCTGATGTCGGCCAGCCGCGGCACGTTGTGCAGCACCAGCGGCTGGTCGGTCAGCAGCGCCGCCGCCATCAGCGGCAGCGAGGCGTTCTTCGACCCGGAAATCTGAATGGCACCCTGCAACGAGACGCCACCACGCACGCGAATACGGTCCATCGCCAATTCCTCAGATCCGCGGCAGCGTCACGCCACGCTGCCCCTGGTATTTGCCGGCCTTGTCCCGATACGACGTCTCGCAGGGCTGATCGCCCTGCAGGAACAGGAACTGGCAGGCGCCTTCGTTGGCGTAGATCTTGGCCGGCAACGGCGTGGTGTTGGAGAACTCCAAAGTCACGTGGCCTTCCCACTCCGGTTCCAGGGGGGTGACGTTGACGATGATGCCGCAGCGCGCGTAGGTCGACTTGCCGACGCAGATCACCAGCACATCGCGCGGGATGCGGAAATACTCGACCGTGCTTGCCAGTGCAAAGCTGTTGGGCGGGATGATGCAGACGTCGGTCTGGCGATCCACGAAGCTGTTGGCGCTGAACTCCTTGGGATCGACCACGGCGCTGTTGACGTTGGTGAAGATCTTGAACTGGTTGCCCACGCGCGCGTCATAACCGTACGACGACACGCCGTAGGAAATGACACCTTCGCGTTTCTGGGCATCCACGTAAGGCTCGATCATGCCACGTTCGAGCGCCATCTTGCGGATCCAGCGATCCGACATGATCGCCATGCCACACCTCATGGGCGCCGCGTGAGGGGGAGGGCGGCGCGTCCGCCGTTGTAACCCCGCCCCCCGCAGCGCTCAACCGCCTCCGGTGTCCTCAGGCGGCTTGTCCCCGTTTTCCGGTGGCGCGGCATCGGCCTTGGCGCGCGCCTGCGCCTTGCGCCGGCGCAGATTGTCGCGCAGCGCCTGGGCGAGCCGCTCTTCGCGTTCGGCCCGCTCGGCTGCCCGCCCGGTGGTTTGCGATTTGCCTTTTTTCTGCATAACAGATTGACTTGTAAGGCTTTTCCCGCACGCTTCAAGGCCGCTGCTCGATCCCCGGAGACGCCCGTGTCCACCGCCCTGCGCACCCCCGACGACCGGTACGCCACCCTGCCCGGCTTCACCTTTGCGCCCCACTACATCGACGACCTCGGTGATCCTTTCACCGGACTGCGTCTGCATTACCTCGATGAAGGTCCGCGGGACGCCCGGATCACCTTCCTCTGCCTGCATGGGCAGCCGACCTGGAGCTACCTCTACCGGCGCATGATCCCGGTGTTCACGGCCGCCGGCCATCGGGTCGTGGCGCCGGACTTCTTCGGCTTCGGCCGCTCCGACAAGCCCGCCGACGAGGCGGTCTACACCTTCACGTTCCATCGCACCGCCCTGCTGCGCTTCATCGAACGCCTGGATCTGCGCAACGTCTGCCTGGTGTGCCAGGACTGGGGCGGCCTGCTGGGCCTGACCCTGCCGATGGACCTGCCCGACCGCTTCACGCGGCTGCTGGTGATGAACACCATGCTGGCCACCGGCGATGCGCCCTTGGGCGACGCCTTCCTGGCCTGGCGCGCCTTCAGCAACCGTTCGCCCGACATGGCCATCGGCGCCCTGCTCAAGCGCGCCTGCCCGCACCTCAGCGAGTCCGAGGCAGCGGCCTACGACGCACCCTACCCCGATGCCCGCTACAAGGCCGGCGTGCGCCGCTTCCCCAACCTGGTCTGCGACCACCCCGATGCCGACGGCGCCGCCCTCTCGCGCCGCGCACGCGACTGGTGGCGCACGCAATGGAGCGGCCAAAGCCTGATGGCCGTCGGCATGAAGGACCCGGTGCTGGGACCAGCCGTCATGGCGGACCTGCGCGCGCACATCCGCGGCTGCCCGCCGCCGCTGGAAATCGCCGACGGCGGCCACTTCGTCCAGGAATGGGGTGCGCCGATCGCGCAGGCG
>DATEIF010000031.1:0-2689 GCA_035279205.1 Vineibacter sp. | reverse complement strand
GTTGATCCATCACCCGCCGCTCACCGACCAGTCGCCCCGCAAGCATCTTACGGACGCGGCCGAATTCCAGGAGATGATCCGACGCGTGGGCTGTGAAGCGATCCTGCACGGCCACAATCATCGCAGCGAGATCGCCCGCATCGCCGGTCCCGACGGGCCGGTGCCGGTGCTCGGCGTCTGCTCGGCCTCGGCCGCGCCGGGCAGCAAGTACGGGCGCGCCCGCTATCACCTGATCCACGTCGATCGCGACGGCGAGGGCTGGCGTCTCGATGTCGAGATACGCGTGCTCGCGGAGGCCGGCGGTGGCTGCGAGCCGGACGGCCGCCTGGTCTTCCACAGTGGCGCCGCCGCTGCCGTGGTAAGCTGAGGAGAATATGGCTTCCTCCGAAATCGTGGTCTCGCCGGTCGCCGGCAAGGCCGATCTCAAGGCTTTCATCGATCTGCCCAAGCGAATCTTCGCCGGCCACAAGGGTTACACGCCGCATCTCAACGTCGAACGGCAGGAAGCCTTCTCGCCCGACAAGAATCCGCTGTTCAAGCATGTCGAGGTCCAGCTCTTCCTGGCGCGGCGTGGCCGGCGGGTGGTCGGCCGCATTGCCGCCCAGCTCGACAGCGTCTACCTCCAGCGCTACGCCGACGACACCGGCAACTTCGGCTGCCTCGTGGCGGAGGACGATCCGGCCATCTTCTCAGCATTGTTCGAAGCTGCCGAAGGCTGGCTGCGCGCCAAGGGCATGAAACGGATCACCGGGCCGTTCAGCCTGTCGGTGAACGAGGAGGTGGGCCTCCTGGTGTGGGGCTTCGACAGCCGGCCGATGCTGCTGGTGCCTTACGATCCGCCGTATGCCGGCCCGCAGGTCGAGGCCTGCGGCTATACCAAGATCAAGGACCTCTTCTCCTACGACTACGACGTCCAGAATGCGCCGGAGACGATCGGCAAGAAACTCATGGCGCGAGCCGGCATGGCCGGCCGTGTGAAGGTGCGCACCGCCAACATGAAGATGTTCGATGCCGAGGTCCGCACCCTGGTCGGCATCTTCAACGACGCCTGGAGCGATAACTGGGGCTTCGTGCCGTTCACCCAGGCCGAGATCGACCACGCCGCCAAGGCCTTCGGTCCGGTGATCGTTCCCGAGCTGTGCGTCTTCGTGGAGGTCGACGACGAGGCGGTTGCCTTCATCGTGGCTCTCACCAACATCAACGAGGCGATCGACGACTTCAACGGGCGGCTCGACCCGCTGACGCTCGTCAAGCTCCTGTGGCGGCTCAAGATCGTCGGCGTTTCCAGCACGCGCGTGCCGCTGATGGGCGTGCGCAAGAAATACCGCAACCATCCGCTGATGGGCGCCGGGCTCGCCATGATGGCGATCGACACGCTGCGGCAGAACGGCAAGCGTCTGGGCAAGACGTCGGCCGAGCTGGGATGGATCCTCGAGGACAACAAGGCGACCAACAACATCATCCGCACGGTGGGCGGGGTGCACTACAAGACGCATCGCATCTACCAAAAAGCCCTGACGTGAAGGACGCGCCCATCGGCGCCAAACCACCGGCGTCGGCTTTCGCTCCGCTCGCCAATCGCGCCTTCCGGGGCCTCTGGATTGCCAACCTGCTGTCCAATGTCGGCGGCTGGATGCAGACCACGGGCGCGGCCTGGGAGATGACCAGCCTCACCCGCGAGCCGATCTTCGTGGCCGCACTCGCGGCGGCCAACACGCTGCCGATGTTCCTGTTCTGCTTCTTCGCCGGCGTCCTGGCCGACCGTTTCGAACGCCGCCGTTACATCATCCTCTGCCAGTGCTGGATGATGGCTGTGGCGGCCGTGCTTGCCGCGCTCGCCTTCCTGGGCCGGCTCAGCGCCTGGAACCTGCTCGTGCTCAGCTTCCTGATGGGGCTCGGCAACGCGATGAACGCGCCGGCCTGGCAAGCCGTGGTGCCCGAGATCGTCGCCCCGTCCGAGTTGCGGCCGGCCATTGCCCTGAACAGCGCCGGCTTCAACCTGGCGCGCACGATCGGCCCGGTGTTCGGCCAGATCCTGCTCAGCCTGGTCGGGGTCTTCCTGCTCTTCTTCATCAATTCCATCACCTATATCGGCGTCATCTTCGCCATGCGGGCCTGGCGACGGCCGGTCGACCCCCATGCCGGGCAGCGGCGTGAGGGCTTCCTGCAGGCGGCGTGTACCGGCATTGCCTATGTCCATGGCTCGGCCGAGCTGAAGGCCGTGTTCGCCCGCGGGCTCTGCTACTTCGTACCCGGCATTGCGCTCAGCACCCTGTTGCCGGCGATCGGCCGCTTCTCGCTCGGCCTCGACGAATTCTCCTTCGGCCTGCTCTACGCCGCCTTCGGGACCGGCGCGGTGAGCGGCGCGTTGGCGATGCCGATGGTCAACCGCCTGCTGGGTTCCGATCGCGCCAACATCTGGGCCATGGGGCTGCACGCCATCGCCATGCTGGTGGCGGCGCTGGTCATGCGGCCGGCCGTCTTCGCCGTCTGCCTTGCGCTCGTCGGCGCCTGCTGGATGACGGTGATCGCCAACAACAGCACGTCGGTGCAGATGATCCTGCCCAACTTCATGCGGGCGCGCGGCATGGCGGTGAACCAGATGGTTTTCTTCGGCGCCATGGTCGCGGGCTCGCTGCTCTGGGGAAAGATCGCCGGCGTGTGGGGTGTGCGGCCTGCGCTGATCGTC
>DATEIF010000030.1:0-23521 GCA_035279205.1 Vineibacter sp. | reverse complement strand
CGGCCGCTGAAGATGGCTTCGGTGCTGACCCCCTCGGCCGTGAGCAGATCCGCCGGCAGCGCCAGGCGCCGCTGGCTGGCGAGGAAGGGGGTGGCGCGCACGAAGCCGGTGAGCGCCCAGGCGATCCCGACATGGCGTGCCGCCTCCCGCGCGGGCGAGTCATCGACGCCCAACAGGTCCATCGCCAGGACCGACAGCTCGCCCGAGGTGGCGTCGGCGTAGTCCTCGAGGGCAGCGAGATCGGGCAGCGGATCATCGTAGAGATCGTGCACACGTGCATGCAGCAGTCGCTCGAAGCGCTCGTGTGGCGGCCGCACACGGGCGATGGCAGCGGCAAGCGCACGCACCACGGGGTGCGCGCGAGGGGCGCCGCCGCCGGCGGTTTCGATCGCCTCGCGCCACCACTGCAGGCGGATCTCGCCCAAGGTGGGCTCGCTCACCGTCTCGCGGGTGCGGGCGATCTCCAGGTTGAACGCCAGCAATGCCCACAGATCGCTGCGGGCCGGCTCAGGCGCGAACAGGCTGCACAAGAAGCGCTCACGATCGCCCGTGCGCGCCTGCTCGCCGCAGGCGCGCTGGTCCTCGGCGAGCGTGTCGGCGGCGGCAGGCGCCGTCATGATTCTGTCGCTCTGGCTGCGTTCGAGTGCGTCAATCGTACGAACACTGACGGATACATCCTTGATCGGGAACGAAAATTCTCTTGCAAGGCTATTCACGCCGCAGTCGGTGTGCTAGTTTGTCGCGGCTTAGTGGCGTAACAAACGGGGGAAATCCCATGGCTGCTTTCTTCTCGTCTCTGCAGCGCACGATCATTGCCGGCATCGTGCTGCTCATCGTGATCGCCATCATCGTCGGCATCCTCTCTGGCCAGATGATCAAGCCGGACCATGCTTGGTTCACGTTCTTCATGCGCTGGCTGCACGTCCTGAGCGGCGTGATGTGGATCGGGCTGCTCTGGTACTTCAACTTCGTGCAGACGCCGTCAATGCCCAAGATTCCCGACGAACAGAAACCGGCGGTCAGCAAGGTGATCGCGCCGGCGGCGCTGTTCTGGTTCCGCTGGGGCGCGGCGGCCACCGTGCTCACCGGCCTGCTGCTGGCGTGGATGAACGGCTATATCGCGCAGGCGCTGACCTTCCAGAAGGGCGCCCATGTGATCGGCATCGGCATGTGGCTGGCCCTGATCATGGCGTTCAATGTCTGGTTCATCATCTGGCCGAACCAGCAGAAGGCGCTGGGCCTGGTCGACGTTCCGGCCGAGCAGAAGGCGCCGGCGGCGCGGATCGCCGGCATGACGTCGCGCATCAACACCATGCTGTCGATTCCCATGCTGTTCTGCATGGTAGCGCAGCAGAATGCCGGTTTATAAGCCGGACATCATCCTGTCACGGTGACGAACGGGGCTCTGCGGAGCCCCGTTTCGATTCATGCCATGCGCGTTTTGCCGCATGCGCGGCACACGCATTGCAGGGCTGCCGTAACAACGGTTTCCTGCCCGCCCCATGGAGCCTCATGGGAGATGGAGCGTTGGTGCCGTGGGATCAGCGCTTCACCATTAGCGGACAGAACGGAGTCAGCGATGCCATTCGAGTTGCCACCTCTGCCTTATGACAAGGATGCGCTCGCGCCGCATATCTCGGCCGAGACGCTTGAGTTCCACCACGGCAAGCATCACAAGGCCTACGTCGACAACCTGAACAAGCTGGTGGCCGACACGCCGATGGCCTCCATGCCGCTCGAGGAAGTGATCAAGGCGGCGTCCAAGGATGCGGCCAAGGCCGGCATCTTCAACAACGCTGCCCAGGTCTGGAACCACACGTTCTACTGGAACAGCATGAAGCCGGCCGGCGGCGGCAAGCCCAGCGGCGCCATCTCGCGCAAGATCGCCAGCGACCTCGGCGGCTACGACAAGTTTCTTGCGGCGTTCAAGGATGCCGCCACCACGCAGTTCGGCTCGGGCTGGGCCTGGCTGGTGCTCGACGGCGGCAAGCTCGCGGTGATGAAGACCGGCAACGCCGACACGCCACTGGTGCACGGCAAGACGGCGCTGCTTACCATCGACGTCTGGGAGCACGCCTACTACGTCGATTTCCGCAATGCGCGGCCCAAGTACATCGAGACCTTCATGGACCATCTCGTGAACTGGGATTTCGTGAACGCCAACCTCGAAAGCGCGGCCAAGCTCGCCGCCTGATCGGGCACAGCGGACGACGACGAACGGGGCCCACGCGGCCCCGTTTCTGTTGGTCCGCCAATAACGTCGAAGGTAATTGCCGGCCTCGATGCCGCCCGCTACCAAGGGAGCATCATACCGGCGGGATGGAGAGGGTGATGTCCGACAACGCGGCCGAAGCGATCAACGAGCGCATGCAGGGGCTGTTTGGTACCGTGCTCGGCCTGAAGGTGATCGAGGCGCGCAAGGACAAGGTCGTGGCCGAGTTCGACTGGCGGCCCGATCTGTGCACCGTCGGCGGCACACTGCACGGCGGCGCCTTGATGGCCGTGGCCGACCAGGTCGGCGCGACAGCGGCGTTCCTCAACCTGCCGGCCGGCGCCGGCACCACGACGCTGGAATCCAAGACCAACTTCTTCGCCGGCTGCAAGGCGGGCAAGGTGCGCGCCGAGGCGACGCCGCTGCATGTCGGCGGCCGCACCAGCGTCTGGCAGACCCGGCTCTACGATGAAGCCGGCAAGCTGCTGAGCCAGACGCTGCAGACACAGCTGGTGCTGCTGCCGAAATAGGTGCGCCAGCGCATCAGCGCATGTGCGAGGGCAGCCAGATCGAGATGATGGGGAAGGCCGTCAGCACCGCGATGCGCAGGCAGTCCATGGTGAAGAACGGCATCACGCCCCGGAAGATCAGGCTGGTGGGCACGTCCGGTAGCACGCTGCGCAGGACGAAGATGTTGACGCCGACCGGCGGGCTGATCATGCCGATCTCGACGACGCAGACGATGAGGATCCCGAACCAGACCGCCACCAGCCCGGGAGGTACGCCCAGCGCCTGATCGAAGCCCAGCGACATCACCAGGGGGAAGAACACCGGCACTGTCAGGAGGATCATCGACAGCTCCTCCATCGCGGTGCCGAGGACGATGTAGATGATCACGATGGCGAAGAGGACGCCCCAACGGTCGATGCCGAGACCATTGACGAACGTCACCAGCGCCTCGGCGAAGCCGGTGAAGTTGATGAAGTCGGAGAACAGGATCGCGCCCATCAGCACGGTGAACATCATCGCGGTGGTGACCGCGCTGTCGAGCAGCACCTGATAGAGCTTGGCCAGCGTCATCCCGCCATGGAGCAGGGAAAAGAGGAATGCGCCGGCGGCGCCGATGCCGGCCGCCTCGGTCGGCGTGAAGATGCCGCCGTAGATGCCGACCATGACCAGCAGGAACAGCGCGATCACGCCGACGACGCCGCGGAACACCAGCGCCAGGGCGAAGACGGCAACCATGCCGACGATGCCGGCCGTGACCGGGTCGAGCAGGTATTGGCCCGGCGCCGAACGCGACCAGTCGAAGCCAAGCGAAAACCAGCTCTCGGGATTGGTCCGATAGAGCCGGGTCACCAGCACAAGCGCGACCCCCAGCGCCAGGAACCAGCCGACCCCGCGCAGCGTCGCCAGCCGCTCGCGCCAGCCCTTGCGTTCCGCCGGCGGGCCGGCCGCGGGATCGGTGCGAACGATCCATTGCACGGCGAGCAGGTAGAAGACGACGGCGACGATGCCCGGCAGGATGCCGGCTGCGAAGAGGTGCCCGATATTGGTCTGCGTCATGATCCCGTAGATGACCATGATGGTCGACGGCGGGATCAGGATGCCGAGTGTGCCGCCGCTGGCGATCGACGCTACGGCGAGCTTGTCGGCGTAACCGTACTTGCGCATCGATGGCATCGCCACCTTGGCCATGGTCGCCGCGGTCGCCATCGACGAGCCGCAGACCGAGGCAAACCCGCCGCAGGCGACGACGGTGGCCATCGCCAGCCCGCCGCGCCGGTGTCCCAGGAACGCGTGGGCCGCGGCGTAGAGGTCCTCCGACAGGCGCGCGCTGGTGACGAAGTTGCCCATCAGGATGAAGAGGGGCAGCACGGTGAGCTCGTAGTTGATCCCGGTCGCGAACGCGACCTTCTCGAGCTGGCCCAGCGCCGGCTCGACGCCGCGAAGCATGGCGAAACCGGCGAAGCCCACGATTCCCATGGCAAAGGCGATCGGCACGCGCGCGAACGAGATCACCAGCAGGACGGCGAACGCAATGAGCGTTATCGTCATGTCGCGGACTCGCCTTCGATGGGCTGGCGCGCGCCGCGCAGGTACGCCCAGAACACGGCAAGACAGGCAAGGCAAGCCGCGGCCGAGAGCACGGCGAAGAGCAGGGCAAAAGGCCCGTGCGGGATCTTGAGCGTCATCGTGACTTCATGGTTGCGTGACAGCTCTGCCGCCTGGATGAACATGCGCCAGGCCAGCACGCCCAGCGCCACCGCGCTCACCAGGTTGACGACCGCGAGGTGCGGGCGGCGCCATCGCCGCGGGATCAGCGGGTCGAAGACGTCGATCGAGACGTGCCCCTCGCGGGCGCAAAGGATGGGCAGGCCCGAAAAGATCAGTACACCCATCAGGAACTCGGTGACTTCATAGCCGCCGAAGACCGGCTGCCGCAGCAGATAGCGTCCCCAGACGTCGACGAAGGTCAGCACCATCATCGCAAACAGCGTCAGCGCGGTCACGACGCCCAGGGTGCGTGACGCCCACCGCTCCACGACGACGTCGAGCGACGTCGCGCGCGCCGGCGCTCCGGGTGAATCGCCCATCCCAGGCCCCTCCCGCGCGTGGCCGCGCGCCTATTTGCCGGCCGCGACCTTCGCCACCTCGGCGCGAAAATCGGCGATCACTTGCTTGCCGGGCAGGCCGAGCTTGTCGAGCTGCGCTGCGTAGTCCGCCTCGAGCTTGGCCGTGAGCTTGCTGAGCTCGGCCACCAGCTCCGGCGCGGCGTGCTGGAAGGTGTTCTTGTTCTCCTTGGCCAGCGCCAGGCTCTCGGCGTCGGCACGGTCCCAGCTCTTCTCGCCCATGAAGCGCGCAAACGCCTCACCGCCCATCTTGTCCAGCACCTCCTTCACGTCGGCCGGCAGCTTTTCGTATACTGCCTTGTTGATGCCGAACCAGAACGACGACGAATAGAGGCCGCCCTTCACGTAAGTCGTGTGGGGGACAAGCTTGGTGATGTTGAAGCTTCTGAGCGACTCGCCCGGGAAGAAGATTCCATCAGCGATACCCTGCGAGAGGATCTCGTAGGACTTCGGGGCGGGCTGTGTGATCACGACGCCGCCGAAATGCTCGACGATGGCCTTGGGCACGTCGCCGCCGACGCGGATCTTCTGACCCTTGAGGTCAGCCGGGGTCATGATCGGCTTCTGGGTGTGGTGCATCATGCCCGGCCCATGGGTCATGACGCCGATCAGATGCACGTCTTTGTGGATCGCCAGTTTCTCGTAGTACTTCTTGTGGATGCGCCACAGGGCAACGCCATTGTCCACGGCCGTTTCGCCAAGCTGCGGCAGCTCGGCAATCAGGTAGGGCATGAAGCGTTCAGGCTGATAGCCGTAGGTGGCATAGGCGACGTCGACCTGTCCTTTGACGACCGCGTCGTAGTGCTGGTTGGGGGCAGCGACCGGCTTGGGCAGCACCCGGAATTTGAGCTTGCCGCCGGTGGCTTTTTCAACCTCCTGGAACCACGGCACGAAGCCGTAGGTCACGAGCGTGTGGGACGTGGGAACCCAGGTCGAGAACGTCAGCTCGGTCTGCGCCTGGGCTCCGCCGGCAAGGCCCGCAGCCAGAAACGCCGCGCCTGCCAAGGCGAATAAGCGCTTCACATCACCCTCCCTCGAACGGTGCGGTTGTTATGTCTGACGCACCGCATTGGCCAAACCTTAGATGACTCGAAAGCGGCGTTCAACGCCCGCTCGACAGCCAGGATCTGCTCACCTGCCGCCACATGGGCGACCGCGCCGGAAACGAACGGCGGCAGAACCTGCGGGACTTGTCGTATGGTGGTGTGGTCGATCACCGCCAGGTAATCACGATGGGATCAAACTCTGCCACCGCGCGGCGCCCCTCGAACGAACCCGTGGGACCTGCCGATGTCATTGTGATCGGATCAGGCGCGGCCGGCCTGTCGGCTGCGCTGGCCGCGGCCGTGAACGGCGCCAGCGTCGTCATCCTGGAAAAGAGCGAGCTCATCGGCGGCACCAGCGCCATGTCTGGCGCCGGCACGTGGATCCCCAACAACCATCACGCCAGGAACGCCGGCGTCGCCGACAGCGCCGAGGCGGCGTTGACCTATCTCTGCGCCACCGCGCCGGCGGGCTGGATCGAGAAGGAGCGCCCGCTGTGGGAGAGCTTCGTGCATCATGCGCCGGACATGCTGCGGTTTCTCGAGCAGAACTCGCAGCTGCGCTTCGAGCTGGTGCATGAGCCGGATCCGATCTGCGAGGCGCCCGGGGGCAAGCCGTTCGGTCGCATGCTGTCGCCCGCCATCTTCAGCCGCCGTATCGTGGGATCTTACGCGCTACAGATCAGGCGCTCCACGCTGCCCCACCGGTTCACCTACAACGAGGTGAAATCCTACCAGCCGTACCGCCGCCCCGTTGGAACGGCGTTGCGCTTCTGGCCCACGTGGCTGCAGCGGGTGCTGACGGATCGGGTCGGCTGCGGTAGCGCCCTGATCGCGGGATTGCTCGAGGCCTGCCTGCGCCGGGGCTGCCGCATTTTCACGGACGCGCGCGTGCACCGTCTGATCCAGAACCAGGAGACGGGCCGCATCGAAGGGGTCGAGTACACAGCCGGCGCCAAGCCTGTCGTGTTGCTTGCCCGGCAGGGCGTCGTCCTGGCCAGCGGCGGTTTTGAATGGGATCCCGAGCGGCTGGCCCGCCATTTCCCAGGACCGGTCGATCGGCTGGCAAGCCCTCGGACCAACACGGGCGATGGCCAGCGCATGGCCGAGTCGGTCGGCGCCCTGATGGAGCGCATGGACCAGGCCAACATCTACCCCACCGTGCCGACGATCTATCAGGGTCGGCGGCACGGCATGCCGATCATCCTACAGGCGTCGCCACATTGCCTGATCGTCGATCGCTATGGCCGGCGGTTCGCCAGCGAATACGATTACAACATCGGCGAAGCGCTGGACCGGCGCGACCCGGCCACCGGGCAGCCTCTGCACCTGCCGGCGTGGATCATCGGCGACCGCCGCTTCCTGCATCACACGGTTTTGTTTCCCTGGCTCGCCCGGCTGGAGCCGGGCTTCCTGCGCCGTGCGCGCAGTCTGCCCGCGCTGGCGCAGGCGATCGGCGTGCCATCACAAGCCCTACTCGACACCGTCGCCCGCTTCAACGGCTTTGCCGCGGCCGGCAAGGACGACGACTTCCATCGTGGTGAGAGCGCCTGGGAGCGGTATGTCGCTGGCAAAGCAAGCCCGGCGCTGTCGCACATCGAGAAAAGCCCGTTCGTCGCCGTGCCGTTCAATCGCTCGATCCTCGGCACCAAGGGCGGCGCGCGCACCAACGCACGCGGTCAGGTGCTGCGGCCCGACAACAGCATCATCGGCGGCCTCTACTGCGCCGGCAATGCCATGGCCAACCCGATCGGGACCCGGGCCGTGGGGGCGGGCACAACGATCGGGCCCTGCCTGACGTGGGGCTACATCTGCGGGCTCAACATCGTGCGGGAGAACACGTGATTGGAGAAACGCCGGCTGTTGCCTCGCATCTCACCAAGCCACAAGCTGAGGAAAATGGGGTCGGAGGTCCGAGTATGGGCGCATTGTGCGCAAAAGCCGTCGTTCTCGCTGCGGTGGCGGCGCTGTCGTGCGCGCGAACCGCCTCGGCAGACGACCGGCAGTGGATCGGAACCGCGAACGTGGGCAGTGTCGTGCTGGCCTACGGAACGCCCGACTCCGATGACATGGCGATCAGCTTCTCCTGCGATCCGGCCACGAAGGCGCTCGCGGTCTCCGTCATCCTCGAGCCGGCGGACGCGAAGGATGGCATGCGCGTCGACGTGGTGCTCGCCTCGGAAGGCGGGCAGGTCGTGCTGAATGCCACGGGGCAACACCTGGCGATGGACGATTCGTTCCTGCTGCAAGCGACGACGAGATTGGATCCATCGCTGCGGCGGATCCTCACCGAAGGCCGGACGCTCTCGATCCGCGTACCGGGCAGCACGGACACGATACCCCTGGCCGGCGCCAGGGAGCAGGCGCAGAGACTGATCGATGCCTGCGCCTGATCGGGGTGGCAGTCGGTGGAGCCGACGCTTGGGCGTTTCATCGTTTGACGGAACCGAAAGTCGGGTCGGCCGTCCCGTCATCCTGAGCGAAGCGAAGGATCTTGCGGTGTTGGTATCGACACTGTCGGCACCGATATTTCATCAGTGCCGACGTTCTTTGAGCGAACCACCGCAAGGTCCTTCGCTGCGCTCAGGACGACGACTGCGGCTGGTTCCAATAGGGAATGAACCGTTCTACGGCACCAGCACGGCGCGGCCCATGATCACGCCCTTGCGCAGATCCTGAAGCGCGGCATCGGCGTCGTCGAGCTTGCGCGTGGTGAGCGGCACCGGCGTCACCTTGCCGGCGCGCACCAGGGCCATCATCTCCGCCATCTCGGCGGGACTGCCGGTCACCGAGCCGATGAACTGTGCGCCGGTGAAGGCGAACATCGGCAGCGGCGTGGAGAAGGTGCCCCCGAACAGGCCGACGATGATCAGCCGGCCGCCGCGCGCCAGCACGCGCTGGCCGAACTGCGCCGTCGACTCGGCGCCGACGAAGTCGAGCGCGGCGCCCACGCCGGTGCCGCCGGTCAGCGCCATCACCTGATTGCGCGCATCGGCATCGCGCGGGTCGATGGCGGCGCAGGCACCCTGCTGCAGGGCAAGCTCGCGCTTCTTGGGATCGATGTCGGCCACGATGGGATCGCGGCCCAGCACGACGCGCGCGAACTGCACGCCCATCAGGCCGACGCCGCCGGCGCCGATCACCAGCACGGGCTTCCCGCCGTCGTTGCCCTGCGCCTTCTTCACCGCGCCGAAGGCGGTGATGCCGGAGCAGGCATAGAGGCAAGCGAGCTCGGTGGGCACGCCGGTGTAGTCGAACAGGTACTTCGCATGCGGCACCAGCACGTGGTCCGCGTAGCCGCCGTCGGCGTTGACGCCCAGCGCCTGCGGTGTCGGGCAGAGATGCTCGATGCCCGTGGTGCAGTACCAGCACTTGCCGCAGCCGATCCAGGGATAGACCACCGCTTTCTGGCCGATCGTGGCGCCCTTGGCATCGGGACCCAGCGCCGCCACTTCGCCCACGATTTCGTGGCCCATGGTACGCGGCGGATTCATCGTCTTCTGGGTGGAGTATTTGTTGCCGCCACCCATGTCGAAATAGCCTTCCCACAGGTGCACGTCGCTGTGGCAGACGCCGGCGGCGGTGATGCGGACCACGACCTGCGTACCGGTAGGCGTCGGCGTCGGCTCCTCGACGCGCTGCAGCGGCTTGCCGAATTCGACGACTTTGTAGCTCTTCATGGGACGCACTTCCTCCACCGGGCTTCGATCGAGCCGAAGTGTAGGAGAGGCATCGGCTGGTGCGCCACCCCGATATTCCGCTCGCATCGCGGCGCAAAAGGGTGAGGGCGCCGCGGACGATCGCGACGCCCTCCGGGACGACCCGGGCTGGTGGGGGAGGGGGGACCCGAGCCGCCTTTACGATGAGGTTGGGTGGCGCAGCAGCGCTCCCTCCCGGCGCGATCCGCCGGGAGGGCTCGCCGGTCGCGTCAGTGCGAGGTTACTCGGCGGCCTGCAGGGCCGGCCGGCTGGCAACCGCGCTCGCGATCGGCACGACGCGCGGCTTCTTCTCCTCGGGCACCTCGCGCACGAGGTCGATGTGGAGCAGGCCGTTCTCCAGTGCGGCACCAGTCACGCGCACATGGTCGGCGAGTTCGAAGCGGCGGTCGAAGGCACGGGTGGCGATGCCACGATGCAGGTAGCTGCCGTTACCGTTGCCGTTGGCGTCGCGGTCGGCAATCTTGCCGGAGACGCGCAGTGCGTTCTCCTGCTGGACGACCTCGATGTCCTTGTCGGTGAAGCCGGCCACGGCGAGCGTAATGCGATAGCCGTTGTCGCCTGACTTCTCGATATTGTAGGGCGGGTACCCGTTGCCGACGCTCTCGTTGGACACGGTGTCCAGGAGCTGGAAGACCCGGTCAAAACCAACGGTCGAACGGAACAACGGCGAAAAATCGAAAGCACGCATGGTTAACACCCTCCAGTGAGCGATGCATCTGATGTGGCCCCGTGTGGCGGGCCGTTTGTCGCCGCCCCGTCATGGGCATCGGCGACAACCCTCAGATAGGATCGCTCCCGGCGGGTTCAAGAGGGTTGTTGTCACCTCTCCCGCGAGCGGGAGAGGTCGACGGGCGCGCAGCGCCCGGCGGGTGAGGGCCTACAAACGAGGCGCCTCGTCCTTGGCCCCTCACCCTCCCACGCCGCGCGTGGGCCCCTCCCTCTCCCGCTCGCGGGAGAGGGTTTTTCACTTCGGGAAGAAGCGGCTGATGGTCCAGTCGAAGGCCGGTACGAAGCCCAGCGCGGCGTAGGCGCGGATCGAGGCCGGGTTCTCCTTGAGCGCTGTCAGGCCGGCACGCTGGATACCGTCGCGCGCGGCATCGCGCAGCAGGCTGGCGACCACGCATTGAGCGTAGCCGCGGCCGCGCAGGTCGGGCGGCGTGTAGACGGCGCCGATATTGATCTCGTCATCCAGGCTGTTGGTGATGGCGCAATAGGACACCGGCGCGTCCTCGACCGTGGCGACGGCATCGCGACGTTCGTCGTGAATGGCGCGGATCCATTGCCGGGCTCTGAGGTCTGATTCGGGCGACCGTGGATCGCCGAACACCTCATCGTTGAAGGCGGCGTGCCACTCGCCCAGCAGCGCCAGCTCCTCGCCCATCGGCGGTCGGGAATCCACCGACTTGGCCTCCAGCGACGCGGGTACACGCAGCTGCGCCAGGGCGAGGGTCATGACGCTGGCATCGTGGCGGCTGCGCAGCGACCGGTCGCGCACCAGCCCATGGAGCAGGGCCCGCTCGATCTGATCGGTGGGGCCGCACAGCTCGATCACGGGCCGCGGCGCGGCGGCCGCCAGCATGTCGAGGATCTCGTCGACGTGGGCCGGCGTCTGCAGCAGGCAGACGCCGTTCCAGAACAAAGCCGCGATCGACGTCACCGTGCCATCGTCCCGCACCGTGCCCACCCAGGTGCCGTCGAAGCGCTTGCCGTCGTCCTCCAGGCGGCCCTTGGCCAGGTTGGCGCGCAGGAACAGGTGCGTGTCGGGACGATCGTTCAGAAACGCCGACAGTGCTGCGCGATTTTCCTCGCGCAGCACGCGCACGGTGACCTCAGCCATGGTTGCTCCCCCTTCCCATCGCCCCTGCGTTTCAAGGTTTCCCTTATATAACGGCGGAAGGGGCCTGCATCTTCCTTATGCGGCGTTCTTCATCGGCGGCGGTTCATCGGCTTCAGTCGGGGTCATGATGTCGGCCTGTCCGGCCTCGGACGGTCCACCCATCACCTTGTGGGTGGCGCCCAGCATCAGATCCGCCATGGTGGCGACATGCATTTGCAGATCGAGCGCATCGCGGGTCATTCGCTCGATGCTGCCGTTGGCCCAGCCCAGGTAGGCCTGCGCGGCATCGGCCGGCGTGGCGCTGGTCCACATGCTGCAGGCCGTGCGCAAGGCGGCGCGGGTGCCCTCGTGACGGCGCTGAAACCAGATGTGGTTCATGCGCTCCATGTGATCGAGCAGCCGGTCCTGGAAATCCCAGAACGCCTCGCTCTGCCGGCGCAGGCCATCGCGCGCCTGCTCGGTCTGGCGGTTGAGCTGGGTGACGGCAGCATGGGCCGCGTCGGCGGTGTGGGCGGTCATGGCGTTCCTCACTGTTTCGTTGCCGGGAAACGCGACAGCATCGCGAAACCTTAGACCTATTACAGCGCAAGTCCACGACAAGACGTTGACATGCCGCAAGCAGCGAGCGGTCACCCGAAGCGGCTGGAGCTGAGCGGCTTGCGCATCTTGATCCAGGTCGGCTCGGTGTAGCCCTCGTGTGCGTGGCGGGAGATCTCGGCAAAGCCGTGCCGCGCGAACAGGGACTGGTTTTCGGGCAACACGATGCGGACCCCCAGGACGATCCCGGCACAGTCGCGCCGTCGTGCCTCATCCTCGACAAAGCGGATCAGCGCGCCGGCGACGCCGTGCCCACGCCGATCCGGTGGAACGGCGAGGCGTCCGAAATAGAGATCGTTGTCCTCCGGCTTGAACAACACCGCTCCGGCGATCGCCGGCGGGCCACCGGCACCGTTGGCGCACAGCGCCACGGCACCGCCGCCGGGTCGCGCCAGCTGTGGTGCGATCGTCTCCGCGGTCTCCGCCAGGGCGCCCGGGTTGGGCTTCAACCGGCCGAGATACTGCGCGAACGCCGCATTGATCATGCCGGCGATGACGGCGGCGTCTGTCGCCGTCGCATGGCGGACGATGATGATTCTGGCCTCAGCCACGGCCGCCACCGTCGACGTAGCGGGTGGCGCCGGCGCGGGAGATGGTGACGTGATGCGCGTGGCGGCCCGCCGTTGCCGCAAGGCGCCGCGTCTCGTGCGGCGGCATGTCGCCGCCGACCAGGGCTTCGCGCAGCACGCGGCCGTCGCAGCCTGCGGCGGGCAGGCCCAGCAGATGCAGCACGGTGGGTGTCACATCGATGATACCGGCCGGGCTGGGCGACACGAAGCCGGTGCGGAAGGCCGCGCCGGCAGCCAGCAGCATGTTGTTCATCTCGCGCGGATGCAGGCCGCCATGATTGCCGCCCGAGGGCGGCAAGTTGCTGTCATGCAGGCCGCCCCCCGGCCAGCCGCCGTCGCCCGGCGCGTCGTCGTGGGCCAGGGTGAACAGCAGATCGGCGGTGCGGTTGCTGGCGAGGCCCAGCAGCGCACGATTGTGCGTGCCATCGATGGCGCCGGCGAGCGCGTCTGGTCCGTCGCTGAAGAGCGCACCACACCAGGGTTGCTCCGAGAGCCAATCCACGACGGCGCGCGCCAGCCCGTTGTCGCGGCGGCGAATGGCCAATGCCGCCGCCGAGCCCGGCACCAGCCCCAGGTCGGCGGCGCCTTCAGCGCGGGTGTCGATCGAGAAGCCGCCGGACGTCATCGCCGCCACCAGATCGACGCGGTCGCGGTTGGTGATGTGACCGTGATCGGACACCACGAAGATCGCCCGTCGATCGCGATCGGGCGCGCGCTGCCAGGCATCGACGATGCGGCCGAAGGCGGTGTCGACGCCGCGCAGCGCCGCGACGGTCTCGGGCGCGCCGATGCCGCGATAGTGATAGGTGTAGTCGGGGTCGGTGAACCACAGGATCGCGACGTCGGGATCCAGTGTCGGCAGAACATAATCGAGCAGGATCGTGGTCGCATGGTCGATGCGCGGCGTCTGCGGCACCGCGGCAGCGGGTGACGGCCCGAAGCGCGTGGTGATCGCGGCCCAGGCGTCGGCCGGCGTGCTGTGCTGGGGTCCGTGCACCGACCACCGGAACTGGCCCAGCGCCTCGGCGCGATGATGCACCAGCCAGCCCGAGCCGCTCGAACCGGTCGACACCGTGGCCAGCGTCCGGCCGGCGGCCGCCAGTCGTTCGCCCAGCGAGGGAACCTGGATCAGGCCGCCGGTGAAGGTCGCATCGGCGGCGATCAGGTCCTCGCGCTCCGACGTGCGGATCCAGCGATCGGGGAACACGGCAGCGGCATGGAACTGGTTGCCGACGACGCCATGCCGCCCGGCGGTGCAGCCGGTCGCCAGCGCCGCCGCATTGACCCGCGTTTCGCTGGGAAAGACGCAGCGGCTTTGCGGAAAGCGGCAGTATGTCGACTGGAATGCGTGCAGGTGCGGCATCAGCGACGGCGTGACCATATCGGGCCGCAGCCCATCGAACACGACAATCAGGCTTTTGGTCTGGGTCACCCGCTCGTCCTCCGACACACGGCGTGCACTATGGGCGAAGCGGCACACCGGCGGCAATGATCGATGATTGTTGTATGACGTCAGCAGACACGTCATCCCGAGCGTAGCGAGGGATCTCCTTGAAATAGAGTCTCCCCTCGCGGGAGATCCCTCGCTACGCTTGGGATGACAGTTTGAACGACCTACCGCAGGCCCTGCATCGGGAGGAAGCCATGGCATTGATCACCTATCTCACGCGCATCCAGTTCGACTTCGGCGCGATCAAGCTGCTTGACGCCGAGTTGCAGCAGCTGGGGATGCGCCGACCGCTGGTGATCACGGACAAGGGCGTCATCGCCGCCGGCATCTGGGACAAGGTGAAGGCGCAGCTGCCGGGCAACATGCCGGTGACGGTCTACGACGGCACGCCGGAGAACCCGACCGAGTCCGCCATGCGCGACGCGCTGGCGCTCTACAAGGAGCAGGGCTGCGACGGCATCATCGCCATCGGTGGCGGTTCGCCGATGGACCTTGCCAAGGCGGTCGGCCTGATGGCAACGCATCCCGGCGACTCGCTGCAGCCCTACGCC
This sequence comes from Vineibacter sp., assembly GCA_035279205.1. Taxonomy (GTDB): domain Bacteria; phylum Pseudomonadota; class Alphaproteobacteria; order Reyranellales; family Reyranellaceae; genus Vineibacter. The sequence goes on along the minus strand of DATEIF010000030.1, from coordinate 8,910 downwards.
ATGGTCGAGGGCGGCATGGCCAGGATCACGCCCAAGGTGGCGCCCATCGTCGCCATCCCGACCACGTCGGGCACCGGCAGCGAGGTGAGCCGCGGCGGCGTCATCATCATGGACAGCGGCCGCAAGCTCGCCATCGGCAGCCCCAACCTGATTCCACGCCTGGCATTGGTCGATCCCGAGCTGACCCTGGGCCTGCCGCCGCATCTCACCGCCGGCACCGGCATGGACGCCATCGCGCACTGCATGGAGACGTTCATGGCGCCCTCCGTCAACCCGCCGGCCGAGGCGATCGCGCTGGACGGTCTCGCCAAAGCGTGGCGCCATCTCGAGCGTGCCGTGAAGGATGGCGGCGATCGCGAAGCGCGCTGGAATCTCGCGATGGCGGCGATGGAAGGCGCGATGTGCTTCCAGAAAGGGCTGGGTGCGGTGCACGCGCTGTCGCATCCCACCGGCGCGCTGAAGGGACTGCGCCTGCACCACGGCACCCTGAATGCCGTCTACATGCCGGCGGTGATCCGCTACAACGCGCCGGCTGTAGGCGACAAGATCGCACGGATGGCGCAGGTGATCGGCCTGCCCGAGCGGGAGGCGACGGCCGAGGGGCTCGCCAATGCGGTGTCGGCGATGAACGCGCGCATCGGCATTCCGAACGGATTGAAGGCGATGGGGGTGTCGGACAGCGTGTTCTCCGCCGTCGCCGACGGGGCCCTGGGCGATCACTGCCACGCGACGACACCCCGGCAGCCGACCAAGGCGGAGTATGTCGGCCTGATGGAGGCATCCTACGGCGCGTGAACTGGCCGACCCCAACGACAGTGGTCTCGGCGTCACCGTTTAGGCGAGGCGGGCTCGGCTGTAGGAATAGAGAGCCCGGCCCGTTTCGTCGGACGGTTTGATATAGCGGCGCAGGTTCTCGTCGAGCGCGCGCCGGAGCCCGCCGGCATCACGGATTCGGTCCACGATCCGCGCATTTCCCGCTTCCGCCTGCCGGCATACCTTTGCTTCGTCGGCAACCAGACGGCCGCCCGATTTGACGATCTTGCCGGCGACAAGGACGGTTGCCAGGGTATCGATACCGCACTGGAGAAGCAGCGTTGCTTCGGGTTGTGACCGATCCCATCCTGCGGTCGTGATCCCCCGCATGTCATGCAGGAGAATGTCCGCTTGCTTGCCGGGCGTCAGCGAGCCGATCGCGTGGTCCAGGCCCAGTGCCCGCGCGCCGTTCAGGGTACCCCACGTCAACGCTTCCGTGGCGCTCAACGACACCCCTGACGAGAGCCGACCGGCTTTGTCGGCGGTTTGCGCCCAGCGCTGGGCCTGCAGCAGCAGGCGCAGCTGAAAGCGAAGATCCGCGCTGTTGTTCGAGACGATATCGATTCCGACGGATGCATTGATTCCATGTGCCGCGGTCTGGCCGATCGCCGGCCAGCCCATGTTCATCTGCATTTCCGTCTCGGGCGTGATCGATACATGGCAGCCGCAATCCGCAACCTGCCGCCACTCCTGCGGTGTGGTGTTGTTCATATGGACCAGCACCGTGTCCGGTCCCAGCAAGCCTGCGCTGATTGCGCGGCCGGCGTCGATTTTCGGGGTTCCGCTGACGGCATCGCCCGTGCTGTTGGCGTGCCAGAATTGCCGTACGCCCAGCGATCGGGCGATCTCGAACTGCGCGCGTCCCGCCTCGATCTCCGGCCAGAAGGCCGACTCCTCGGGGCAGACGGCCAATGTCACGAGGGCGTTGCGGTCAGCGAAGTGATCACGTGCCGTTCGAACGAGATAATCCGCACGGGCCCGGAAGTCGGGGAAGGCGGGATTGGACAGCGGCGGCTGGTTGAACCCATAGCACCAGACGATCCGGGCCCCCGAGTCCTTTGCCCCTCGGATGCTTTCCTCGACGTGGTCGGGTGAGTTGAGGTTGTGGCAGTAATCCGCCGTGGTCGTGACGCCCGCGTGAAGGGCCTGCAACGCGCCGCTCAACTGTGCGACGTACATGTCTTCGGGCGAATAGAGGCGGGCAATGAACATGCGAATGCCCGCCAGATAGTCGCCCAACGACCAATCCGCCGTGATGCCGCGGATGATGCTTTGCCAGATGTGATGGTGTGTATCGACGAAGCCGGGTGATGCGATGTGGCCTTCGGCATCGATGATCTCCGCATCGGCGGCGTCGATCCCGCGGCCAATGGCGGCGATGCGGCCGCCGTCGTCGATCAGTATATCCGCGCCATCGATGTTTCCGATGGTGGGATCGACGGACACCACGAACGCGTTCCGGATGAGCTTCTTCATGGCAGGGCTCCCGTCGGCCTAGTCGTCGCCGTGAATGACAGCGCCAAATTGTTGCCAGGACTCGCCATTGAAGCGCTGCAGGCGCACCGACTGGATGGGATAGAAATCGGTCGGGCTGGTGTTCAGCGTGATCCCCGGGAGCACCAGGGGGATTGTGACGTCGCGCATGCTGGCAGCCTGCTTCATCAGGTTTGCGCGCGTGAGCAGATCACCGCACCGCGTCAGGCAATGGTGCATCGTCGCCGCGCCGGCGTAGGCATAGACGTTGTAGTACTCCGCCGGATTGGCGTCCGGCAGGTATTTCGCCATCCATGCTTTCCAGGCGATGAAATCGGGCGCGTTCGCCCATTCCTTGTCCGTGGGATCCTTGAGGAAGGCGGCCGTGATGATGTCCTTGCTGTTGTCCAGGCCAGCTGGCTTGAGCACGGCCGCGATCGATGCGGAGATGACCGCCAGATACTGGGCCGGCTTCCAGCCGATCTCGGCAGCCTTGCGGATCGCCTGAGCGGCAGCCTTGGGTGTCGCAAGGTTCACGAATACGGTGGCGCCGGCGCTCTTGAGCTGAATGATATGGGTCTCGATCGTGGGATCCGATATTTCGTAGCTTACGGACGCGACCACCATTTTTTCATTGTCCTTGCCGAGGGCCTTCATGAACCCGCGCGTGTAGTCTTTCCCCGAGTCGTCGTTCTGCCACAGGATGCCGATCTTGCCGTCGCGGTTGTTTGCCAGGATGTGCTTGGCGTAGACGCCGCCTTCGGTCACGTAGTTGGGCTGCCATCCCATCGTCCACGGGTACTGGGCGTGGTCGCCGAATTTCGAATCGCCGGATGCGACAAAAAGCTGAGGCACCTTCTTGCCGTTTAGATACCGGCGGGCGGCGGTGTTGGGCGCCGTGCCCAGCAGCATGAAGATCGCAAAGACGCGGTCCTCCTCGACAAGCTTGCGCACCATTTCGACCGTCTTCGGCGGCGAGTAGGCATCGTCGTAGCTGATGAACGTCACCTTGCGGCCGTTGATGCCGCCCTGGTCGTTGACCATGGCCCAATAGGCGGCGACGGCCTTGCCGGTTACCCCGTAGGCCGAGGCCGGGCCGCTGTAGGGCATGGTGTTGCCGAGCTTGATTTCCCGATCGCTGACACCCGGATCGTACCTGCTGTCTGCGCGGAGTATGGAGGGTGTCGCGGCAGCGGCCGCGGTGCCGCCAATAAGAAGATGCCGTCGTTTCAGTCCCCGCAACGCATCCTCCATCGTTAGCGGTTTGGGTCGATGAGCACGAAGGCCATGCGCGCGGGTCGCGAGGACCGATTGGCCCAGGCGTGCATCGTTCCCCGCTGCACGAGCACATCGCCCGCGTTCATCTCGAGCTCGCCATTCTCCATGATCGCGGTGATCGTTCCCGCGAGCACCAGTGCGTAGTCCACCGTTGGCGTCTCGTGCATGCCGGGATGGGCGTTCTTGTCAGACCCGTGCTGCGCATCTCCATACAGGTCGCGGAAGGTCGCCTTGAGTGCCGCGTCCCGCGCCGCGCCGTCCGCAGGCTCGGCGGGAAAATCAATGATCCGAAGCACGGTGCCGCCTTTGGGTGGCAACAGCCCCGTGATCTGCGCCGTGGCTTCCGGCTCGTCGACCCGGGAGTCGGGCGCCGTACACCAGATGTTGGTGACCCTGTACCCGGGCCGGTCGGCGACGACCTTGACGGCGCGCGATGGTCCATCCTCGACGAAGCAAGATCGCCCCTGCGCATCGGTGCCGGTAACCAGACGTCGAATGGGTTTCGTCAAATCCTGCAACGTTGGCTCCCTCGCCGTGTGCCGTCGGCAAGGTTAGGCGCATGTCCACTCAATGTCAAACATATGTTTGAAACATGTGTTTGATCATATCTTGCACCGCCCTTGTTGTGGGCCAGCCTCGAGGGGCTACAATGTCGGTGTTCGACAGGGGTGAACGTAAAGTTATGACATCTGTTGCTGTTGCCAGCGATGCCGTGGCTCGTCAGCGAATTGTCGAGACGGCGCTCGAGCTGTTCGCGGCAAAAGGGATCGACAGCGTATCCGTTCGCGAGTTGACGGGGCACGCGAAAGTCAATGTCGGCGCCGTCAACTACTATTTTGGAAGCAAGGCGAAGCTTGCCGAGCTTGTCTTCGAGCAGTTGGCGATTCGAATTTCCAAGCGCCGTATCGACGACCTCGAGCGTGTCTTGCGTGACGCGGCGGAGCGGTCAGCCCGACCGGACCTGGCCAGCGTGGTTCGGGCTTTCATTCGCCCGTATGTCGATCCGGCGATGAAGACCGAGGGGGCATTGCTAGCGCAGCTTATCTTGCAGCATCGCCTTCGGCCGACATCGACGACAATGCGCTTGATCAAGAAGCATTTCGATCCCCTTGCGCAACGCTTTGTCGGCGCGCTGGCGCAGTGTTGCCCCGAGATTCCGCGGCCGGAATTCTACTGGCGCTACACCTTCATGGTGAGCACGGTCGTCCTCACCGTGAGCGACCTGTCACCCCGGCATCGGCTTGTTCGTCTCTCCGCCGGGACCGCCGATCCGTCCGATGCCGCAGCAACCGAGGAAGCCCTGGTTCGCTATCTGGTCGGCGCCTTGAGCGCGCCCGTCTGACAGGCCCAGGGCGCGGAAGCGACGGCCGAAGGCTGGCCGAGGGCTGCACCGATGCAGACGATATCGGCCGCGGCTCACCGCACCTGGTGCGAGCGAGGGGGCTGTGCGAAGGCTTCGCGTAGGTGGCGCGCGAGTTCACTGACGCCGCGGCTTGCGCCTGAGCGCGGCAGGTGCAGGTTGATCGCGAAGCTGGGCAGCGCCGGCAGGCCTGAATCGGGGCCGAGCACGTCGAGATCGGCCGGTACCGTCGAGGCGAGCCAGGCCGTGACGGCGAGGTCCATGCGCACCGTCGCAATCGTTGCTTCGATGTTGCCGTTGTCGAACACGGTGCGCCATTGCACGCCATGCTGGTGCAAGGCCGCGAAGACCGCCGGCCGGAAGGCGCAGGTATCGCTCACCACGGAAAGCGGCAGGGGGCGCTTCAGATATGTGGAGCCGCCGCGGCTGCCGACCCAGACCAGTCGTTCGACGTTGAGGCACTCGCCTGACGACGGCCCCGCCGGTTCTTCGATCACCGCCAGGTCGATCGCGCCGGCGTCCAGGGCGTCGGCCAGTTGCGGCGAGGCGGCGCAGACCAGCGAGAGGTTCACCTGCGGGTGGCTGAGGGCGAACGCCTTCAGGGCCGGCGGCAGGTAGGTGCCCACCAGGTCGTAGGGCGCGCCCAGTCGGACCTCGCCGGTGATGTCCGATGTCGTCATCGCCGCCCAGATCTCGTCGTTCAGGCCCAGCAGTTGCCGGGCCCGGCCGAGCAGGCGTTCGCCATCATTGGTCAGCTTCAGGCCACGCCGGTCGCGCTCGAACAGCGCGCTGTCGAACGTCTCTTCCAGGCGCCGGATCTGCTGGCTGACGGCGCCCTGTGTGAGATGCAGCGCATTGGCCGCCGCCGTCATGCTGGCCATGTCGGCCACCGTCACGAACGTTCGCAGCAAGCCGGTATCGAGATTGCGAGGCATCACGAACATTAGTATCGTTAATGTAAGATATTAGTAAGATTGCCTTTCATAATGCAATGCCGGACGGCAAAGCCATGGGCGATGCCGGAAACCTTTCTCTCGCTGGCGCTCTTTGCGTTCGTCGCCACGGTGACGCCCGGCGGGGCGACAACGTTGGCCACGGCCTCGGGCGTTCGTTTTGGCTTTCGCCGCAGCATTCCGTTGCTGGGCGGGATCGCGGTGGGACTGGCAGGGCTTGCCGGCGCGTCGGCCGTCGGCCTTGCCGCGCTGCTCCAGGCGGCGCCGGCGCTTCAATCGGCCATGAAGGCGATGGGAACGGCCTATCTGCTGTGGCTGGCCTGGAAGATCGCCAGCAGCGGACCACCGCCTGCGGGGTCAAACGATGCTGCGGCGCCGACATCGTTCTGGGGCGGTGTTCTGCTGTTGTGGCTCAACCCGAAGGCCTGGGCCATGGCCCTGGGCGCGGCAACGTCATTCGCCGCGGTGGCGTCGGATCCGACATGGCGCGCGATCGTGCTGGCGCTGACGTTCGGCGTGGCGGCGGCGATCTCCTTGACGGCGTGGTGTACCGGCGGACTGATGCTGGCGCGTGCTCTGCGCACGCCGGGACAATGGCGCGCCGTCAATGTCGTGCTCGGCGTGCTGCTGGTCGTCTCGATCGTGCCGATGTGGGTGGTGTGACGACACTCCCTTCTCCCGCGAGCGGGAGAAGGTGGACGCCGCGCAGCGGCGGCTGGATGAGGGGTTACACACCAGGCGCTGCGTCCTTGGGCCCTCACCCTCCCATTGCGCTGCGCGCAATGGGCCCCTCCCTCTCCCGCTTGCGGGAGAGGGAATTCAAGCCAGCGGTCCCAGGGAAGCGGCGAAGCGGCGGGCGCTGTCGAGGCCGAAGCGGGTCGGCGCCAGGGCCGGGGCGCGGTCGTGGACATCGCCCTGCAGTCCCAGGCGCCAGGCGGCGATGCGCTTGCCGTAGCAGATCAGGGTGTCGATCGACTGCATCACGAACACGATGCCGGGCAGGATTTCGCGATAAAGATTCTCGGCAACGCTCTCGTTCTCGGCATCATCGGCGGATTGCATCAGCGCGAAGATGCGGACCTGCCGATCAAAAAAATCCGGCGCCGGGATCATGCCGGCGCAACCGGCGCGCAGGTTGTCGAGCAGCTCCAGACCGCCGCGTCCGTTGAACACGGTGACCGCGCCGTCGGTCTCCTCGATGAGACGCCGGATGGTGAGCGCCGACGCCTCGCCCTTGACCATCACCATATTGGGGTGGTTGCGGTGCAGGGTCTTGATCGCAGCCGGCGCCAGCCCGACGCCGAGATACTCGGGCGCGTTCTGGATGGCGATCGGGATCGGGCTGGCATCGGCCACGGTGCCGAAGAAGCGCAGCAAAGCGGCCTCGTCGATCGGCTCGGCACGGGGCGGCTGCAGGATGGCGCAGGCGGCGCCGGCGTCGGCGGCAAAGCGGGCGAACGCGATCTGCTCGTCCGTGGTGTCGCCGGCGACGGTCACGGCGAAGGGGCGGCGTCCATCGAGGTCTTCGGCCAGCCAGTCCACCAGCGAGCGGCGCTCAGCGCCACTGAGCTTGGTGACTTCGGTGGCCAGACCCAGCACCGCCAGCCCATGCGCGCCTTCGCGCACACAGGCCTCGACCTGGCGACGCATCGCCGGACGATCGAGCGCGCCGGCCTCGTCGAAGAAGGCATAGAGCATCGGCCAGATGCCGCGGGGCCGGAACGTCATGCGGACTTTGATCTCCTATGTTGCTTTCTGACCAGCATCAATCGTAGCCCGGCGGCGGCACGAAAGCATAGTGCTCGCGTTCCAGCAGGCGGGCGAAACGCAGGCATGTGCGGTCGCCATACTGCGGGCCGATGATCTGCACGCCCACCGGCAGGCCGCGCTTGGTGAGGCCGATCGGCGCCACCGTGCCGGGCAGGTAGCACACGCCGTTGATGCCGGCCCAGAACAGCTGGTCGGTCGTCGGCACGCGCCGGCCGTTCACCTCGATGGTGCGCTCGTGGCGCTCGCCCTCATGATCGTGCGGGAACGCCGCCGAGGCGGCGGCCGGGCAGAGCAGCACGTCGTACTCGCGGAAGAATTCGGCCCACCGCAGCCGCAGCTGGTGGCGGCGTTCGTTGGCCGCGAGCCAATCGCGGTGACTGAGCGTGTTGGCCCGGGTCATCTCGGCGTAGTAGCTCTTGTCGTCCACCGCCAGGCGGCTGGCCTCGGCCTGGTTGTGGGCGAACGCGGCGTCGGTCTGTCGGCCCGATGTCGCCGAGCGCAGCAGCTGGATGTAGAGCCGGTGCAACTCGGCAGTGTCGAGATCAGGCCGCGCGGTGTCGCTGACCTTCACTTTGTGGCGTCCCAGCGCGTTGGCGAGATCCTGGATCTGCGATTTCACCTCATCATCGACGGCCGAGTTCGGGTCCTCCAGCATCACCGCGACCCGGAAGTCGCGCAGCTTCTTGTGCGCGGGCTTGGGCAGCTTCAGGCGCCAACCCTCGCCATCGATGGCGTCAGGGCCCGCCATGGCCTCGAACGCGACCTCCAGGTCCTCGGCGCCGCGCGCCAGCGGGCCGATCACCGAGATGTCGCCTTGCGCGACGCGCCCGGGCAACGCATGCCCGCGCGGGCTCACGATGCCCCAGGTCGGCTTGTGGCCGTAGACGCCGCAATAGTGTGCCGGATTGCGGATCGAGGCGCCGATATCGCTGCCCGCTTCGATGCCGGTCAGGCCGGCGGCCAGCGCAACGGCCGATCCGCCCGACGAGCCGCCGGGCGACCGGGTGATATCCCATGGGTTGTTGGTGGTGCCGTAGACGGCATTGTAGCTTTGCCAGTCGGCCAGCATCAGCGGCACGTTGGTCTTGCCGAACAGCGTAACGCCGGCCGCCTTCAGCCGCGTCACCGACAGGGCGTCCCGGGTGGCGATGTTGGCGCGCAGCGCCGGATCGCCCCAGGTCGTCGGCATGCCGGCGACGTCGTAGCTCTCCTTGATCGTCATGGGCACGCCGTGCAGCGGTCCCCAGACGTCGCCCTTGGCCA
>DATEIF010000029.1:0-14784 GCA_035279205.1 Vineibacter sp. | reverse complement strand
CGTGTCCTACGGCACCACGCAGAACTACGCCGCCACCGCGAACTACTTCAACACCGCCCACAGCGGGCCCGACGGCATGCTGACCGCCGGTGTCGCCAGCGGCGTCTTCGCCGCCGGCACGCCTGGCACCTTCCCGACCGTCAGCCATGATGCCACGAACTACTGGGCCGACGTCACCTTCGTCCGCGGCTCCGAGCCGGCGGTGCTGTCGTCGGCAACGGTTGGCCTCAGCGAAACCAACGCGGTATTGACGACGGGCGGGACGTTGACGATCAGCGACGTCGACAGTCCGGAGACCTTCGTAGCGCAGGCCGGGACGGCGGGGAGCTACGGCACCTTCACGATCGATGCGGCGGGGGTGTGGAGTTACACGGCGAGCTCGGCCCACGACGCGTTCGTCGCCGGGACGACCTACAGCGACACGTTCCAGGTGGCGAGTGCGGACGGCACCACGACATCGGTGACCGTGAACATTCTGGGCACCAACGACCTGGCGGTTGTTTCAGGTGTGACAATAACCGGGACACAGATCAGCTTCGTTGCCACCGATCCTGATAACGGGACACTGGCATTGGCCAGTCCTTTTGCTGCTCTATTTGCCAACCCAACGATCATCAGCGGAGCGACAACGAATTTGACGCCCGTGTCGCAAGCGGCGGCTGTTTCGGGCACCCTCCAGGTCACGGATGGCAGCACGACCGTCGATGTGATCGGTCTCTATCTTGGAACCAACAACGGCGATAGCTTCGCGGCTGGTTCTACTTCTACCGCAATATACGGATTCGGCGGTAACGACATCCTTACTGGCGGCACAGCGGCGGATTTCATCTTCGGCGGCGCGGGTGCCGATACGATTGCGGCGGGAGCCGGCAACGACACGATCAATCTGGCCAACGGCGACTTCGCCGCGGGTGAGTCGATCGATGGCGGCGCCAACAGCGACACCATCGTCCTTACCAATGCCACGACGGTGGACTTCAGCGTTGGCACGTTGACGAACGTCGAGGCCTTGGCGGGCAGCACCGGCAACGACACCGTCACTCTGTCGGCATTGCAGCTGGCCGGCCTGGGGAGCGTCGACCTTGTCAGCGGCACGGACACGCTGAACGTTGTGGCCAACGGGAACATCTCACAGCTTGCGCTGGCCGCACTGAGCAACATCACTACCGCAAAACTCGTCGGCACCGCCGGCACGGATTCGATCACCCTCACCGGCGCCCAGCTCAATGCAATCCTGATCGGCTCGGGCACCATCAATCTCGGTTCCGGCACTGGCGACACGATCAACCTGACGTCGACGTCGTCCGGCCTCAACACCTTGGGCAGCACGGACGCATCGATCCAGGGAGTGGAGGCGATCTCGGCGGCGACGGCCGGGGCTGGCGTCACGATCACGCTGTCGGGTCAGACCGAAGCCTTCCTGATCACCGGCAGCATCTTCGCGGATACCATCACAGGCGGCGCGGGTGCCGACACGATCGGGGCGGGTGGCGGCGCCGACACGATCGTGGCGGGGGCCGGCAACGACACGATCAATCTGGCCAACGGTGTCTTCGCCGCGGGTGAGTCGATCGATGGCGGCGCCAACAGCGACACCATCGTCCTTACCAACGCCACGACGGTGGACTTCAGTGTTGGCACGTTGACGAACGTCGAGGCCTTGACGGGCAGCACCGGCAACGACACCGTCGCCCTGTCGGCATTGCAGCTGGCTGGCCTGGGCAGCGTCAACCTTGTCAGCGGCACGGACACGCTGAACATTGTGGCCAACGGGAACATCTCGCAGCTTGCGCTGGCCGCATTGAGCAACATCGATACCGGAAACCTCGCCGGCACTATAGGCACGGACTCGATTACCCTCACCGGCGCTCAGCTCAATACAATCCTGATCGGCTCGGGCACCATCAATCTCGGTTCCGGCACCGGCGACACCATCAACCTGACGTCGACGTCGTCCGAGCTCAACACGTTGGGCGCTACGGACGCATCGATCCAGGGGGTGGAGGCGATCTCGGCGGCGACCGCCGGGGCTGGCGTCACGATCACGCTGGCGGGTCAGACCGAAGCCTTCCTGATCACCGGCAGCGGTTTCGCCGATACCATCACGGGCGGCGAGGGTGCCGACACGATCGCGGCGGGAGCCGGCAACGACACGATCAATCTGGCCAACGGCGACTTCGCCTTGGGCGAGTCGATCGATGGCGGCGCCAACAGCGACACCATCGTCCTTGCCAATGCCGCGACGGTGGACTTCAGCATTGGCACGTTGACGAACGTCGAGACCTTGACGGGCAGCAGCATCAGCAACGACACCGTCACCCTGTCGGCGTTGCAGCTGGCCAGCCTGGGCAGCGTCAACCTTGGCATCATCGACACGGACACGCTGAACGTTGTGGCCAACGGGAACATCTCGCAGCTTGCGCTGGCCACACTGAGCAACATCGATACCGGAAATCTCGTCGGCACTGCAGGCACGGACTCGATCACCCTCACCGGCGCTCAGCTCAATACGATCCTGATCGGCTCAGGCACCATCAATCTCGGTTCCGGCGCCGGCGACACGATCAACCTGACGTCGACGTCCTCCGAGCTCAACACCTTGGGCGCTACGAACGCATCGATCCAGGGGGTGGAGGCGATCTCGGCGGCGACGGCCGGAGCCGGCGTCACGATCACGCTGGCGGGTCAGACCGAAGCCTTCCTGATCACCGGCAGCGGCTTCGCCGATACCATCACAGGCAGCGCGGGCGCCGACACGATCGTGGCAGGTGGCGGCGCCGACACAATCAGTGTGGGTGCATCCGACGACGACGTGCGGGATGTCGTACGTTTCACTGCTGCCAGCGACTATGGCGACACGGTCAGCAATTTCGATGTCACGGGAACGAGCACCCAAGTGGATGTGGTTCAGTTCACAGGTTCTCTAAATACGCTGTTTGACGACGTTGCCAACAATGACGTCTTCACCTTTGCCTCAGGCAACGGCATTAACAACGACAACGTGGCTGTCAACCTCAATGCTGTCGAAGCGCTTTATCTCAGTGGCACGAACAACGAAGGCGTAGGCAACGCCAGTCTGGGATCGGCATCGGCGGTGGCAGCAGAATTCAACAGCGAATTTGCAATCACCTCCAGCAATGGGCAAGACGCACTCCTGGTCGTGAACGATACCGATGGAAACGGCTTTGCCGTCTGGCAATATACTGAAAGCACCGGGGGCGCCGAGATTTCGGCCGCCGAGCTCACACTGATCGGCGTCTTCCAGGCCAATGGCACCGCAACGACCTCAGAATTCCTGCTGGCATAGGATGAGCCGGCGGCGAACCGAAGCTGCTGCTCTTCCACTTGAATGGGGAAAAGGTTGAGTCGGGATTTCCTCGAGTTTGCAGAAACTCTCGCTTCGTGCCGCCGCCCGTCTCGTCAATGCCGGGTGCGGTCAACCTTATGGCAAAACGCTCCAGAGGGCGAAAATTACCGGGCTGGCGTCGATATTGCGGCAGAACAGCGGAGCCCTGATTGACATAATGCGCAAACTCAAATCCGACGAACTCGCGCAGGCCCTGCGCTCCTGCCGGCGGTATTTTACGACCGCAGGCCTGTTCAGCCTGGGCATCAACCTGCTGTACCTTGCAGCACCGCTCTACATGTTGCAGGTCTATGACAGGGTGATCACCAGCGCCAGCAAGACGACGTTGGTGATGCTCACCATCGCCTTGCTGGTCGCCTTTGTAACCCTGGCCGGGCTCGACATGGTGCGGACCCGGGTGCTGGGCCGGGCCGGCGTACGGCTCGACCGGCTGCTGGGCGCTCGTGTGCTGGCGGCGACCTTCGGCCAAGCCCGCCGCGGCGACGGCGTCGGCAGCCAAGCGCTGCGCGACTTCGACGCGGTGCGGCTGTTCTTCTCCGGCACCGGCATCAACGCCCTGTTCGACCTGCCTTGGACGCCGGTCTACATCGTCGTCACCTTTATGCTGCACCCGCTGCTGGGCGGCTTCGCCCTGGCCGGCGTCCTGGTGCTGGTGGTGACAACCGCGATCGCCGAGCGCCTGGCGCGCAAGCCGCTGGCCGACTCGGTCGAGGCAGCCAACGCCAACTACCGCTTTGCCGAGATGAGCCTGCGCAACTGGGAGGTCGTGCATGCCATGGGCATGCTGCCTGGCCTGCTGCGGCGCTCAGGCCGCGACCGCAACCGCATGCTGGCGCGCCAGGGAGCGGTGGCCAATCACCTGGCCACCAGTGGCGGCATCACACGCTTCCTGCGGCTGGCCATGCAGTCGCTGATCCTCGGCCTCGGCGCCTACCTGGTGATCGAGCGCTCGACGACCATGGGCGCCATGTTCGCGGCCTCGATCCTGCTGGGGCGGGCCTTGCAGCCGGTTGAACTGATCGTCGGCCAGTGGCGCACGCTGGCCTCGACCCGCACCGCCTTCGAGCGCATCCGCGCCCTGCTCGCCGCCAACCCGTGGAGCGACGACAAGCTCACCCTGCCCCGACCATCCGGCCGGGTCGAGGCCGAGGGCTTGGCTTACGGCATGCGCGGCGCACCGCGGCTGATCCTGAACAAGATCGACTTCACCATCGAGCCGCATGAGGTTGTCGGCATCATCGGTCCCTCGGGTGCCGGGAAGTCGACGTTGGCGCGGCTGCTGGTCGGCGTCATCGCCCCCGTGACCGGCGCGATGCGGCTGGACGGCGCCGACGTCAGCAAGTGGCCGCGCGACATGGTCGGCCCGTACATCGGCTACCTGCCGCAGGATATCGAGCTGTTTGCCGACACTGTGGCCAACAATATCAGCCGCTTCCGCGACGGCGACGACATGGCGGTGATCGACGCGGCCCAAAGCGCCGGCGTACACGACGCGATCCTGCAGCTGCCGGACGGCTACGACACACAGATCGGTGACGGCGGCGCGGTGCTGTCGGGCGGCATGCGCCAGCGCCTCGGCCTGGCACGCGCCGTCTACGGCGGCCCGGCCCTGGTCGTGCTCGACGAGCCTAACTCCAATCTCGACGCCGAGGGCGAAGTGGCGCTGGGAGAGTGCATCAAGCAGCTCAAGACGTGGGGCACGACGGTCGTGATCATCTCGCACCGCCCGGCCAGCCTCAACGTGGTCGACAAGGTGCTGGTGCTGAAAGACGGTACCGTGGCCGCGTTCGGGCCGCGCGACGAGATCCAGAAGCAGTTCACGCGGCCGGTGCAGGTGAAGACGCCATCCCAGGGGCCAGCCAAACCGGCCGCAACAGCGGGCAGCGCCGTTGCAACGGCGGAGGCTTTGCAATGATAAACGTGCAGATGGCCACACCCGCCAAGGACCGCGAGCGCCTGGCGCCGGCATCCCCCCTGCCCTCCTCGGGCGGTGGCACGGAAGAGGGCCTCACCTTCATGGCACCGGCGGCGAAATTCAAGCGCGCGGAGGCGGACGAACTGGCCGAGCGACCGCCCACCGATTCGATGTGGCGCCCGTCGCTGGCCGGTTGGCTGCTGCTGCTGCTGTTCTTCGGTGGCTTGGGCTACTGGGCCTTCACGGCGCCGCTGAGCGGGGCCGTTGTCGCGACCGGCGTGGTTAAGGTCGAAGGCAACCGCAAGAGCGTGCAGCACCTCGATGGCGGCATCGTCAAGGAGTTGCGGGTCAGGGAAGGTGACAAGGTCACGGCTGGCGACATCATCGTCCTGCTCGACGACACCCAGGCACGCGCCGAATTCGAGGTGCTGTCGCAACAGTTTCTGGTGCTGCGCGCCACCGAGGAGCGCCTCAAGGCGGAGCTGAAGCGGGCCACGGCCATGAGCATGCCGGCCGACCTGGCACGCCACGCCAACAACCCTGATCTCGAGGCGATCTGGAGCGCACAGGTCGACCAGTTCAACAGCCGGCTCGCGGCACTGCACGGCGCCCGCCTGGTGATCCGCGAGAAGATCGCCCAGCTGGAGCACCAGATCGTCGGCGGCGAGGCGACACTGAAGTCGTATCAGACGCAGATCGCCTCAGTGAAGGCCGAGATGGACGACATCAAGCCGCTGGTCGACAAGCAGCTGATCGCGCGACCGCGCTATCTGCAGCTGGAGCGCAGTGGCATCCAGCTCGAGGGCCAAGCAGCCGATACGCTGGCCACCATCGCCAAGGCCAAGCAGGCAATCGCCGAGCAGAGCCAGCAGATCGCCCAGCTCGAGAACGACCGCATGACCGAGGTGACACGCGACCTGCGCGATACCCAGGCAAAGCTGCTGGAGGTGATTCCCAAGCTGAGCAATGCCAAGTCGGTGCTCAGCCGCATGGAGATCCGCACGCCCTATACCGGCCGCGTGGTCGGGCTCAATGTGTTCTCGGTCGGCGGCGTCATCGGCCGCGGCGAGAAGATCATGGACATCGTGCCGGCCGAGGACTCGCTGGTGGTCGAGGCGCAGATCGCGGTCGAGGACATCAGCGACGTCCGGCCCAGCATGCGGGCCGAGATCCACCTGACGGCCTACAAGCAGCGCATCATGCCCATGGTCAACGGCGACGTGATCCAGATCTCGGCCGACCGTCTCGCTGACCAGAAGACGGGCCAGCCCTACTACGTGGCACTTCTGCGGGTCGACCAGAAGCAGCTCGCTGAGATGCCGAATATCCAGCTCTATGCCGGCATGCCTGCGCAGGTGATCATCCCCACCGTCGAACGCACGGCCTTTGATTATCTGGTGGGACCTCTGGTGCAGTCGTTCACGCAGGCGTTCCGGCAGCGCTAATCCATGACACACGGGCCTGCGCAGGCCGGCACGGCAAGGCGTGCGCACCACAGGCGCAGACTTCGCCGTTCATTTTCCCCAACCCTTGCGCGTTTGTACTACCACCAATGGGGTACTCCCGCCCGACGGCAGAGCCGTCGCGTGGAACAGCAAGATGTCACAAGAAGCCGTGAAAGAAGCTCCCGAGGTGTCTGCTCTTCCTTCAGAAAAGGATGCTTACACGATACTTGCTTCGAATATTTTTGTAGGTAGGCCCTACCCACCGGGATGAGAGGGCAGCTGCCCAATGGGGATATCCCACCAATCCGAATCGATGCCCAGGACCTCAATGGCAACGCCGTCTTGAAAATGATCTACGACTCGAGCGGCTATTCGACCAATCCGAATCAGCGATCCAACCGATGGTTTGTGACTTGTCGCAAGCCAACCGCCCTGCTGCGAAAAGCCAAGCAGTTGGGCGTTATGTTCCTGACCGTTGATTTCAAATGGGGTTTCGGCCAGCACGGTATGCTTCGGGTTGCTCTCGCTGTTGGTGCGAGGATCACGGTTTTCGAATTGTCTAGATCCAGTCTCATTTGACTTGATCATTTCATGCCCCCGACCGCCTCAGTCTTGTTGTGCAGCGAACTGTAAGGGTCGCGAGTGCCGGGTGCAAGTAGTCAGGGCTTTGTTAATAAGAGGAGCGATCTGTGCAACGGATCTCTGATTCCAGGTGAACTATGACGGGCGTTGTCGTCCTCGCCAGCAACTCGGTGCCCATCGCTTCAGCGGCGCAGAAGGGCCCTTGGTTGACATGACAACCAACCGAAGATCCACGATGGCTACCGCTGTGGGTAAGCGGCGGATTTCACCCACATCGCCCACGCTCGAGGCCGGGTCGCACCAGGCGGCGGCCATGTCTGCCTCTGCAAGCTCGGCCTCGGCGCGCGCCCGGTTCACAGCGCCGAGGGCAGCCCGCGGGTCGCCCCGCTCCGCTAGGGCTGGCCAGGGCGTCGTCCTCCCAGGCCACGACATGGACGCGGTTCGCCGCATCGAGCATCTCGGCGATGTCCCAGACATCGGTCGCCGCCACGGGCCGCTCCGGCGCATCAAACGATCTAGTCCAAAAGAGCCAATCGCACCTGGCTCTCTCTGCGTTGCGTTGCGCATACGACTTTGAGTAGATTGAACGCCCTGGGGTGGAGGAGCAGGAACGGTATTCGCCTGCCTGTGCGAGGGGTCGATGCGGTCATCAAACGTCTTGAACTGTGTCGTCACGGTTCTTGCCCTTGCCGCGACCGGTTGCACTGAACCCACCGCGCCGCCGCCCGAAAGCACCGCCGTGGCCACCGGGGCGGCCGCGCCCCAATATGTGATCGGCCCCGGCGATGCGCTTGACGTCTTCGTTTATCTTGCTCCCGAACTGAGCACGACCAACCTACCAGTGCGCCCGGATGGGCGCATCTCGCTGCCATTGGTGCCCGATATCGTTGCGGCCGGCCGCTCGCCTAGCCAGCTTGCAGCCGACGTCACGGCGCGGCTGCGGCAGTACGTGAATGACCCCAATGTCACGGTCCTGGTGCGCAGCTTCGTCGGCTCCCCGACACAGCAGGTGCGCATCATCGGCGAGGCCACCCAGCCGCGCACCCTGCCCTATCGTGAGGGCATGACCGTGGTCGACGCCATCATCGAGGCGCGCGGCCTGACCCGCTATGCCGCCGGCAACCGGGCCGAGATCATCCGCCGCGACGCGCCCGGCGCACCGCCGCGCAGACTGCGCATCCGCCTCGACGACCTGATGCGCGGCGGCGACACCGGCCAGGACGTACCGCTGCGCCCGGGCGATACCATCGTGATCCCCCAGGGCTGGTTCTGAACCATGGCCACCATCGACCTCGTCCGCCGCTACTCCGCCACCGCTTGGCGGCACCGCTGGAAGGCCGTGGCGCTGGTCTGGCTGGTGGCGCTGCTCGGCTGGACCGGCGTGCGCATGCTGCCGGACCGCTACATCTCCACCGCGCGCATTTCTGCCGACACCGATGCTGTGCTCGGCATGCTGCTGCGTGGCATCGCCCTCGACAGTCCCCCCGCTGCGCAGGTGGAGATGCTGCAGCGCACCCTGATCAGCCGCCCCAACCTCGAAAGGCTGGTGGACCGCAGCGCGCTGTCGCAACGCGTCGCCGCCGGTGCCGATCGCGAGAAGACAATCCAGACGCTAGCCCGCGACCTCCGTTTCGGCGTCCAGGCCAAAAACCTGTTCACCGTGGAGTATCCTGACGTCGACCCGCGCGTCGCGCGTGACGTAGTGCAGCAGGTCGTGGACCTGTTCCTCGGACTGGCCAGCGGCTCCGACCGCCGCCAGATGGAGAATGCACGCGCCTTCCTGCAGCAGCAGCTCGCCACATATGAGCAGCAGCTGCGGGAGGCAGAGCGCCGCCGCACGGAATTCGCCGCACGCTATCAGGATTTGCTCGCGCTGAACGGCAGCACCTCGCGGCTCGACGTCGTGCGCGCGCGCATCCAGGCGATACGCGGCGAATTGTCGGATGCGATCAGCCGCCGCAAGCTGCTGCAGCGGCAGATCGCCGCCCTGCCCGCAGCGGCGCATGCCGCCGGTGCCGCCGCCCCGACGGCCGAGGCGGAGCGGCGCCTGTTGATCCTGCGCCAGCGCTATACCGAGCAGCACCCGGAAGTGGCCGCGGCGCGCGCCGCACTTAACGCTGCCCGCGCAGTGGGCGATGCGGACCGCGGTACCGACCCGATGCGCGAGCAGCTGTTGGTGCGCATCGTCGATACCGACTCCCAGATCGCCTCGCTGGAACGCCAGTTGCGCGACCTGGAGGCGCAGAGCGACCGGCTGGAGGAGATGGCGCGCAACGCGCCCGAGGTACAGGCGCAGTTCGCCAACCTCGAACGCGACTACAACGTCATCCGCCGCAATTACGAAGAACTGCTGAGCCGCCGCGAGGCAGTCAACATCGCCGAAGCCGCGCGCACCGACACCGACCGCGTGAAGCTCGAAGTGATCGATCCGCCGACTGCGCCGTCCAGCCCGGCCAGCCCCAACCGCCTGATGCTGGCGGCAGGGGTGCTGCTGGCGGCGCTCGGCGCCGGCGGCGCGCTGCTCTTCCTGTACGTGCAGCTTGACACCAGCTTCTATACGCTGCGCGAGCTGCGCGGAATCGGCCCGCCGGTGCTCGGCGCCTTCTCCACGCCATCGCGCGGCCGGCTGCGCCTTGCAGACGTCATGCTTCTGATCCTCTGCCTGCTGCCGCTTCCCCTTGGATGCGCCGTTACCGCGATCGGACCGCTCAACCTCATGGCGAGGTTCGCCACATGAGCACCTCCTTTCCTCGCCGTCCCCATCTAGTTGAGCGTGCCGCCGAAGCGGCCCGCGCCGTTATGGCGGGCGATGCGCCCCTCGCCCGCGCGCCACGACTGCCTCTGGCACCGGTGCAGGCGATCCCCACGGCGGTCGAGGTGCCGCCGCCGGCTCCCCGCAGCCAGACTGCCGGTCCGCCCGGCCGCGACGAGCCGGCGCCGATCACCTATGCCTTGCTGCGGCGCGCTGGCCTAATCAGCGAGGCGGGCCCTGCCCGGGAGGAGATCGCGCTGGTCCGCGAGCAGGTGCTGCGCAGCGTCGAGGTCACGCCGCCAGCCAAGGAGCGGCAGGCACGGCTGGTGGTGATCACCAGCGCCCGTAGCGGCGAGGGCAAGTCCTTCGCAGCGCTGAACCTCGCCGCGAGCATCGCCGAGGGGACGCATCGCCCTGTCATCCTCGTGGATGCCGCGCGGGGCACCGCCTCGCTCACCGCCCTACTCGGCCTGCGCGGCGCGCCGGGACTCGAGCAATTACGCGATACGGGCCGGCTCGCCCCCACCGGAATGCTGCGGCGTACCGAGATCCCGGGTCTCTTCGTCCTGCCGCATGGCACGGCCGAGCCGCCCGGCGCTCAGGGCAGCGCCCTGGCGGCGCTGCTTCATCTCGCTGAGCGGCTGCCGGACCATCTCATCCTGATCGACACGCCGGCCTGCCTGGAATCCAGCATCGCCGGCCTGCTCGCTGCGTCGGCTGGTCAAGTGGCGTTGATGGTGGAGGCGGAACGTACCAAGCGAGCGGAAGTGGAAGCGGCCCTCGACATCCTCGATGCCTGCCCGACGCTGCAACTCCTGCTGAACCGCGCGGCGCTGCGGGTCAGCGATCGATTCGGAGGACGCGCCCCGGGCGCAGGCGAAGCGGCGGTCGGTGCCCAAGCCTAACGCCGCCCTGCCGGCCGGCTTGGTGGTCGCGCTACTCGCCTTGCCTGCCGCCGCGCAGACCGACGCACCGGGTGCGACGCCAGCGCCGGCCGTCAGCAGCGATGGCCCGGCCACGCCGGTAGCCGCGCCCGCCCTGCAATCGCCGGCGCTCGGCCCGCTTGGCGGCCGCGATACCCCGGTGGACACCCGCTCCTTGGCGGGCGGCACGCTGCCGGGGTTTGCGACCATCGCGCCGGGCCTCGGTGTCGCCGGCATCAGCACCCCCTTCGACCTCGGCAATCGGCCCTACGCCATCCGGCCCTCGATCGGCGTCGAGGCTCTCGCCACGAATGATAAGGCCCGGACCGACGGGCGCAGCAACGTCGTCACCACCATCGCGCCCAGCCTCGAAGCGGCGGTGGATACGTCGCGTCTGTTCGGCACGCTGCGCTACACGCCGGCACTGCGCCTCTACGGCACCCGTTTCAATCAGATCGACGTGGACCAGGTCGGCGATGGGCGGCTCCTCGCCGCGCTGGTCCCCGGCCTGTTCTATGTCGACATGCGTGGGGCGGCGAGCGTGGTGTCAGTCAGGCCCGGGGTGATCCCCGGCAGCGGGCAGTTCGTCAACCGGCGCGAAACCGCGCAGACCTACACCGCGCAGGTCACGCCTTTCCTTGTGCAGCGCTTCGGCAGCGCGGCCTCGCTGCAGGTCGGCTATTCCTTCCAGTATTCCCGGCAGACCGGGGCCAATTCCAGCCAAAGCATCCCGGACGGCCTGGCCGAAGGGTACACCGCGCATCGCGGCTTCGCTGTGCTGCGCAGCGGCGAGGATCTCGGCCGGCTGGCGCTGCAAGCGCGCATCGACGGCACCAGGTTTGTCGGCAACGGCATCTACGATGACGCTCACCGCTTCGTCGCCGCGCTGGAGACTCGCTACGCCATCCTGCGCAATGTCGCCCTGCTCGGCGAGATCGGCTACGAGAGCCTGCGATATGCGGGCACCAACCCGCACAGCATCCAGGACCCGATCTGGTCGGTCGGGCTGCGGCTGACGCCGCGACCGGATTCGATCGTCATCATCCGCTATGGCCGGCATAGCGGCTTCAATTCCTTTAGCCTGAATGCGGGCGTGGCGCTGGGCGTGCGCACAGACCTCTTCGCCACCTACAAGGAGACTCTTTCTACGTCGCTCAGCGAGGCCCAAGACCTGCTCGCCACCACCACCACCGATGCGCTTGGCAACCCGGTGGACAGCCAGTCCGGCGCGCCCGTCGTGCTGATCCCCCCCTTCCTCGGCCTCTCCGACACGCTCTTCCGAATGCGCACAGGCACGGTGTCGCTGCGCTATCACTGGCCGCGCGACGTCTTCACCCTTTCCGGCACCTGGCAGAAGCAGGATCCCGTCACCTCCGCCAGCACCGCCCAATCCGCCGTCTCCAGCCGCGGGATCTATGCGGCCTTCAATTGGAGGCATGAATTTTCGCCGCGCACCACCGGGATGGCGACGGTGCAGTATGGCCGCGTCAGCTCCGCGCAATTCGGCCAGGGCACCGGCAACGTCTATTCAGCGGCCGCGACGCTGGCCCATGAGCTGAGCGACAAGCTTACCGCCAGCCTGCAGTTCGCCTGGACCCGCGACAACGCCCGCACCACCGCCTCGGAGACCAACCAGCAGTTTGTCTTCCGCGCCGGCCTGCGCCGAACCTTTTGAGGCAGCGCCATGGATCACTACCTGTACGGTTTTCGCGAGCCACCTTTCCAGATGACGCCGGATGTACGGCTGTTCTTCCCCAGCACGGTGCACAACCGCGCCTATGCGCATCTGCTCTACGGCCTGTCGCAACGCGAGGGTTTCGTCGTCGTCACCGGCGAGGTGGGCGCTGGCAAGACCACGCTGATCGAACGACTTTGCGCGGAATTCTCCGCCAAAGGCCCTGCCATCGCGCGGGTGATGACAACGCAGGTCGAGGCCGCGGGGATGCTACGCCTCGTCGCCATGGCCTTCAGCGCCCCGGCCAAGGGCGGCAAGGCGGACCTGCTGCACAACATCGTCGCCACGCTGCGCCGCGGCGTCGCTGAAAGGGGCCGGCGCCAGATCCTCATCGTGGATGAGGCGCAGGCCTTGCCGGTCGCCTCGCTCGAGGAACTGCGCATGCTCTCCAACGTCACCGAGGGCGAGAATGCGCTGCTGCAGGTGGTGCTGATGGGCCAGCCGCAGCTGCGCCAGACCCTGGCGCGGTCGGATCTCGACCAGCTCCGCCAACGCGTCCTCGCCGCCTATCACCTCGCCGCCCTGACGCGGGAGGAGACGCATCTCTACGTCCGGCACCGCATGACCACGGTGGGCTGGAATGGCCATCCTGCCTGGGAGGAGCCGGCACTCGACCTGGTGCACGAGCATTCCGGCGGCATCCCGCGCCGGATCAACCGCCTCTGCGCGCGGGTGCTGCTGGCCGGTGCGCTGGAGCAAGCCACCGTGCTGACCGCCGAACAGGTCGGCATCACCGCCGAGGAGCTGACGCAGGATCTCGGCGCGATCGGTGCCGAGACGCCGCCGCCACACAGCGAGAAGAACAGCGATGCGTTGCGCACCCTGGCCGATCGCGTGGACCGGCTGGAGCGCGCGGTGACGGGCCGCGGACGCAGGCAACGCTGCCTGCTGGCGGAGCAGTTCGTCACCGTGAAAGGCCGTGGATGAGCCCGCGTCGCAGCGCCAACTGGCGCCGTTGCTCTCGGCGGTGATGATCGACCGTTATTTCGGGCCGATCTCCAACGTCACCACCCGCGCGCCAACGCACACGTGCCTATAGCCCATCCTTCGAGACGCATCGCTTCGCGATGCTCCTCAGGATGAGGTCGTAGGCTGGTGCTCCCGATTTGAACGATTCCGCCTTCGTCGGAAAGACTCTACCCGCCCGGATGAAGACCCGGCGCCTCCTGGCCTGTCCGTGCCACATATTCCGTGTAGCCACCGCCGTACTGATGAACGCCGTCCGGCGTCAGTTCCAGTACGCGATTTGAGAGTGCGGCCAGGAAGCGGCGATCATGCGAAACGAACAGCATGGTGCCCTCGAATTCCGACAGGGCTGCGACCAGCATCTCCTTCGTGGCCATGTCCAGATGGTTCGTCGGTTCGTCGAGAACCAGGAAGTTCGGCGGATCGAACAGCATCTTGGCCATGACCAAACGAGCCTTCTCACCGCCAGACAGCACACGGCAGGGCTTCTCGATATCGTCACCGGAGAAGCCGAAGCAACCGGCCAGCGAGCGCAGCGCGCCTTGTCCCGCCTGCGGGAATGATCCGTCCAGCGACTCGAAAACCGTGTCGTTGCCGTCCAGCAGGTCCATGGAATGCTGGGCGAAATAGCCCATCCTGACGTTGCTGCCGAGGGTCACGGTGCCGTGGTCCGGTTCGGCCGCACCAACCACCAGCTTCAGCAGCGTGGATTTCCCGGCGCCGTTGACGCCCAGGACACACCAGCGTTCCTTGCGGCGCATCCGGAAGTCGAGTCCCGCATAGATCGGCTGCCTGCCGTAGCCCTTGTGAACGTTCTTGAAGCTCGCCACGTCATCGCCCGAGCGTGGCGGGGTGCGGAATTCGAACTGGACGGACTGGCGGCGCCTGGGCGGTTCCACCCGCTCGATCTTGTCCAGCTTCTTCACGCGACTCTGGACCTGGGCCGCGTGAGACGCCCGCGCCTTGAAGCGTTCGATGAACTTCAGTTCCTTGGCGAGCATCGCCTGCTGGCGCTCGAATTGCGCCTGGCGCTGCCTCTCGCCCAGCGCACGCTGCTGCTCGTAGAAATCGAAGTTGCCCGAATATGTGGTGAGTGAAC
>DATEIF010000028.1:0-2870 GCA_035279205.1 Vineibacter sp. | reverse complement strand
CCGCTCGCCGACTACCAGCCCCTGCTGGACAAGATCCGGATGATCCCCGGCGTCGCCAGCGCCAATCCGGTGGTCGAGGGGCAGGCCGTCGTGGTGTCGCCCGATGGTGTCCGCGGCGTGATGGTGCGGGGAATGCGCCTGGAGGACCTTCAGGCGCGCGGGCCTATCGCCCGGTCGCTGGCGCCGTCGGCGGCGGGCATGCGCCGCGATGGGCAGAGGTCCGATGTCTGTGCCGCGCGCGACAGCGCACCGGCGGCTATCGGGGACCGGGGCCGCCTCGACGATCTTGCCGATGGTGGCAGCGTGGCGCTGGGTGTGCGGCTGGCCGAGGTCCTCGGTGTCAAGGTCGGCAGCGACATCGAGATCGTCTCGCCGCGCACCGTCGATACGCCGGTCGGCCGTGTGCCGCGCAAGACCCGCGTTCGCGTCGCGGCGATCTTCGAAGTCGGCATGTTCGACTACGATTCGAACTTCATCTACATGCCGATGGAGAAGGCGCAGGATTTCTTCGATCTGCCGGATCAGGTCTCGTTGATCGAGGTGTTTGCCGCTGATCCCGGCAATTATCTGCGGCTGGCGCCACGCATATCGGAAGCGGTGGAGTGGAAGGCGTATGCGTTCGACTGGATCGAGGCCAACGCCGGCTTCTTCAACACCGTGCAGATCCAGACCAATGTCATGTTCCTGGTGCTGACCCTGATCATCCTGGTGGCCGCCTTCAACATCGTGTCCAGCCTGATGATGCTGGTGCGCACCAAGGGGCCTGATATCGCGATCCTGCGTACCATGGGCGCCTCGCGCGGCCAGATCCTGCGTATCTTCCTGGTCGATGGCATGGGGATCGGTCTCGTCGGTGTCACCTTGGGCGTGACGCTGGGACTGCTGTTCGTGCGCAACATCGAGGCCTTGCGCCAGGGGCTGCAATCGACTTTCGGTGTCTGCCTGTTCGATCCGCAACTCTATCTGCTCTCGGAACTGCCGGCCCGCATCTCCGGCGGCGAGGTCGTGTCGATCGCGATCATGGCGCTGGTATTCGCCTTCTTCGCCACGCTCTATCCGGCCTGGGCCGCGACTCGCCTGGATCCGCTGGAGGGCCTGCGCCGTGGGTAGGGGATTTTCCATACCTTCCCCCGCTTCGCGGGGGAAGGTGGCGCATAGCGCCGGATGGGGGTGCCCTGCGGGCAGACGTCGTGTGTGCCAGGGAGCCCCCATCCGCCCTTCGGGCACCTTCCCCCGCAAGCGGGGGAAGGTATCAGGTGTCCCATGACTCTCTTCCCCACCAAGCCCGAGCGCATGATCGCGCTGCGCTATCTGCGCACGCGCGAGAAGGACGGTTTCATCTCGTTCATCGCCATCTTCTCGCTGATCGGTGTGGCGCTCGGCGTCGCAACGCTGATCGTCGTGCTCAGTGTGATGAACGGCTTCCGCGGTGAGCTCTACAACCGCATCCTGGGCATGAACGGCCACATCCAGGTGGCGCCGGAGAAGGGCGTCCTCGCCGATTGGGAAACGCTGGCGGGGCGGCTGGCCACGATACCGGGCGTGACATCGGTGGCGCCCACCGCCGAGCGGCAGACCATGATCACGGCCGATGCCATCACGCGCGCCATCACCATCCGCGGCGTGCGGCCCGAAGACCTGGAGACGCGCGACATCGTCGCCAGGAACCTGACCAGCGGCAGCCTGGCCGAGTTCACCAGCAAGCCAAACCCGATCGTCATCGGCGACCGGCTGCGCCAGGCACTGGGTTTGCAACTGGGCGGCCAGCTGCGCGTCATCGCCTATGTGCGGGACGACAAGGGCGCCGTGCAGACGCGCCCGGTGACCTACGAGGTGGTCGCGACCTTCCTCAGCCGTCGCTATGAGTTCGACATGACGTTGGGCTTCATTCCGCTTGACCTGTTCCAGGAGGATTTCGGGTTGGCCGAGGATGCGGTGACGGCGATCGACATCATGGTCGACGATCCGGCGCGCGCCGCCGACATGGTGCCGCTGGTGCGCCAGAAGCTCGAGCGTGACGGCCTGCGGGTCAGCGACTGGCGCACGCGGAATGCGCGCCTTGTCGGCGCCCTGGAGCTGGAACGGGTGATGATGTTCCTGATCCTGGGTCTGATCGTCCTGGTGGCCTCGATGAACGTGATCGCGAGCTTCACCATGCTGGTGCGGACCAAGGGCAGGGGGATCGCCATTCTGCGCACCATGGGCGCCACGCGCGGCGGCGTCGTGCGCGTCTTCTTTCTGGCCAGTGCTAGCGTCGGCGTCGTCGGCACGCTGCTCGGCGCGGGACTGGGCCTGTTGATCTGCGGCAACATGAAATCGCTGGGGGCCGTCCTGACAGCCGTTACGGGCGGGCCGATGCGCAGCGGCGAGGTGGATTTCCTGGCGTCCTTGCCGGTGCGCGTCCAGTTCAGCGAAGTGGCGGCAATCCTGGTGCTGGCGCTCGCGCTATCGCTCGCCGCCGCCATCTACCCGGCTCGCCGCGCGGCGCGCCTCGATCCGGTTGAGGCTCTGCGTTATGAGTGAGCAGGTGGCAGCTCTGGCCTTGCGTGACATTCGTCGCACCTTTCACCAGGGCGATCGATCCCTGGATGTGCTGCGTGGTGCGTCGTTCGATCTGCAGCCGGGCGAGATCGTGGCGCTGGTCGGCCCGTCCGGTGCCGGCAAGTCGACCTTGCTGCATATCGCGGGCCTGCTGGAGAAACCCGACGGCGGCGACGTGCTGCTCGATGGCAAGCCGGCGGCGGGCCTGTCCGACCGCGAACGCACGGCGCTGCGTGGCCGCTATCTGGGCTTCGTCTACCAGTACCACCATCTGCTGCCCGAGTTCTCGGCACTGGAGAACGTGATGCTGCCGCAGATGATGGCGGGTA
>DATEIF010000027.1:0-3436 GCA_035279205.1 Vineibacter sp. | reverse complement strand
GTTTCGGCGACCAGCGGCTTGTCGCCCAGCACCACCAGGTCACCCTTGCCGTCCATCTTGAGGATCTTGGGACCCTTGTCGGCCGGTGGCCCGGCCTGGGCCTGCTGAACCGGTTGCGCCATGGCTGCCGGCACCAGGCCGGCCGGCATGTCGGCGGCGAAGGGAATGCTGCCGCCCACCGCGGCGCCCAATCCGGCCAGCCCGGCGCCGCGCAGGAAGCCGCGGCGCGAGGCATCGGTGCTGCGACCGAAGACCAGGGCGTCGGCGCGTTCCGGATCGTCCGTGTAGAGTTCGTGGAGCCCGCGTTCGCTTTTGCCGGTCATGTTGCTTCCCTCCTTGGAATCGCTGCGCGACCAGTGCGCACTATAGAGGAATTCCAGGCGTGCCGAACGGTCCCGGGTTCCCGTTGTCGCAAAAACGGGACCGACTTACTTTCCGTGCCCATGGCGGAACCGACGTCAGGCCACGCGCGCAGCGGCTTGCGCATCGCGCATGTGACGCTGCCGCGTGCGGTTCATCAGCCAGCCGGCAATCACGATCGCAATCGCCACCACGGTCACGATGATCGTGGCCAGTACGTTGACCTGCGGGCTGACGCCCAGCCGCACGCTGGAATAGATCAGCATCGGCAGGGTCTGCGACTGCGGCCCGGCCACGAACTGCGTCAGGATCAGGTCGTCCATCGACAGGGTGAAGGCCAGCAGCCAACCGGAGACCAGGGCCGGCGCGATCAGCGGCAGGGTGATGGTGCGGAACACGGTGAACGGCCGCGCGCCGAGATCCATCGCCGCCTCTTCGACGGAGCGGTCGAAGTCGGCGAGCCGGGACTGCACGACGACGGCGACGAAGGTCAGCGAGAACGTGATATGTGCGATGGCGATGGTGGTGAAGCCGCGCTCCGGCCAGCCCAGCAGCTGGTCGAGCGCGACGAACAGCAGCAGGGTCGCGATGCCCATGATCACCTCGGGCATCACCAGGGGCGCCGCGATCAGGCCGGAAAACGCGGTGCGGCCGGCGAACCGCGGATAGCGCGCCAGGGCGAAGCCCGCCATGGTGCCCAGCACGGTGGCGACGCAGGCATTGACCAGCGCGATCTGGAACGACAGCAGCGCCGCATCGAGCATGGTCTCGTTGCGCAGCAGCTCGCCCCACCATTTCAGCGAAAAGCCGCTCCACACCGTGACCAGCCGCGACTCGTTGAACGAGTACACGATGAGCGTGAAGATCGGCACGTAGAGGAACGCGTAGCCGAAGGCCAGCACGACGAACAACAGGCGCGGCATGCGGTCGGTCATGGCGCGCTCGTGGGGCGAGAGGGCCAAAAGCCTTCATGGTTCGACAGGCTCACCATGAAGCCCTCAACCCCGTGCCAGCTCGCGCGCGCGGGCGCGCTGGAACAACACGATGGGTGCCACCAACACCACCAGCATCACCATTGCCACGGCCGACGCCACGGGCCAGTCGCTGTTGGAGAAGAACTCGTCCCACAGCACCTTGCCGATCATCAGCGTGTCGGTGCCGCCCAGCAGGTCGGGGATCACGAACTCACCCACCGCCGGGATGAACACCAGCAGGCAGCCGCCCACGATGCCGGGCAGCGACAGCGGCAAGGTGATGGTGAGGAACGCCCGCCAGGGTCGGGCGCCGAGGTCGGCCGCAGCCTCGAGCAGCGACAGGTCGAGCTTCTCGAGAACGGCGTAGAGCGGCATCACCATGAACGGCAGATAGGCATAGGCGATGCCGAGATAGATCGCCCATTCGGTGCCCAGCAGGGTACCGGGATCGTCGACCAGGCCGCTGCCGCGCAGGACCTGGTTGAGCAGGCCGTTCTCCGACAGAATTCCCTTCCAGGCATAGATGCGGATCAGGAACGACGTCCAGAACGGCAGGATCACCGCCATCAGCAGCGGCCCGCGCCATCCCGCCGGCGCCCGCGCGATGCCGTACGCCATCGGATAGCCGATCAGCAGCGTGATCAGCGTGGCGATGGCGGCGATGCGCAGGGAGCTCACATAGGCCGCCGGATAGAGCGCATCGGCGGCGAGCTGGACGTAGCTCTTGCCTGAGCCGGACAATGCCACCGGTGGCGCCACGTCGGGATTGTTGTCGCCGAAGCTGATGACGGCGACGATGACGAAGGGCGCGGCGAAGAACAGCAGCAGCCACAGATAGGGCAGCGCGATGATGACGCGCCGGCCCCAGTCGACGCGCTGCGCGGCCGCGGTGTCGGTCATGCTCATCGCGGCATCACCACGACGGCGTCAGGCGCCCAGCCGATCCGCACGCCATCGCCGCGGCCGATCGCGCCGGCGGCGCGCCGGTCCGCATTCATACGCGTGATCTGGACCGCCGCACCGGACTGCAGGCTGACATGGAAGATCGACTCGTCGCCCAGGTAGACGACATTGCGCACGGTTCCGGCCAGGCCGCTGCCGTCGCCCGCGATGTCCTTGCAGAGCGACAGTTTCTCCGGGCGGATGACGATCGCGACGGCGCCCGAGCCGGGACCGTTGGCCGCCGTGGCACTGATCTCGCCGCCCAGCGGTTCGCAGCGGATACGGAGTCCGTCGGCAGAGCGGCCGACGATCTCGCCGTCGAAGATGTTGGCCAGCCCGATGAAATCGGCCACGAAGCGGCTGGTGGGCTGCTCGTAGATCTCGGCCGGCGCGCCGACCTGCATGATGCGGCCGTGATCCATGACGGCGATGCGGCTGGCCATGGTCATCGCCTCGTCCTGGTCATGCGTCACCATGACGAAGGTGATGCCCAGCCGCTGCTGCAGTTCGACCAGCTCGAGTTGGGTGCGTTCGCGCAGCTTGCGGTCGAGCGCAGCCAGCGGCTCGTCCAGCAGCAGCACCTTGGGCCGCTTGACGATGGCACGCGCCAGGGCCACGCGCTGGCGCTGGCCGCCGGACAGCTGGTGCGGCTTGCGCTGGGCCTGGGCGCGCAGCTCGACCAGATCGAGTGCCTGTGCCACGCGCTCGGCGATCTCGGTCTTGGGCAAGCCCTCGCGCTCCAGGCCGTAGGCGACGTTGCGCGCCACGCTCATGTGCGGGAAGAGCGCATAGGACTGGAACATCATGTTGACGGGCCGCGCGTAGGGCGGCACGGCGGTCATGTCGACGCCGTCGATCACGATGCGCCCCTCGCTCGGCACCTCGAAGCCGGCCAGCATGCGCAGCAGCGTGGTCTTGCCGCAGCCCGAGCCACCCAGCAGCGCGAACAGCTCGCCGGCGCCGATCTCGAGATCGACACCGGCCACGGCGGTCACGTCACCGAAGCGTTTGACGACTCCGTCGATGCGGATGAGCGGGGACGTGGTCACGATGCTGTCGTCGTCCTGAGCGGAGCGAAGGACCTTGCGGTGGTCGTTGCAGGACGAGGTAACGCCCGGGAGTTTGTGCCCGCCGTGTCATGCATCGACACCACCACCGCA
>DATEIF010000026.1:0-4794 GCA_035279205.1 Vineibacter sp. | reverse complement strand
CGATCGGCTCCGGCATCTGCCCCCAGCCCGATACCGCGATTCCGGCGACGGTGCAGCGGCCACCCGACGATCCGGCCCGCCAGGTCGGCGTGCCCGACCGGTTGCGGATCGACTTCGTCACCGACCGCGCCACGCCGACGCCGCTGGGGCTGACCACCGTGATCCTGGTCAACCAGGGCAACGAGTACTTCTTCAACGTCGACGAGGACGTCCGCAAGCAACGCGCCGCCCGCGGCGGCAAGTGAGCCGGCCGACCACACCACCCCCAGCGCAAATCCGAAAGCCATGGCGCTGGTTGCGTGTCTTCGGTACTGTTGTCATGGCCTCGCCGGTATAGCTCGGCAACCTGGGTAGAGGCATTGGTAACTCTCGCGCCGGAACCCGGACATGTCCGAGGAAGGCATTGTTTTTGGCCATTGGCGGTTGCTGCCGCGAACCAGGACCCTGGTGGCCGGCGGCGACCGTATCGTGATCGGCAGCCGCGCCGTCGAGATCCTGCTCGCCCTGATCGAAGCCGGCGGCAACATCGTCGACAGGGACGCGCTGATCGCCCGTGCCTGGCCTGACCGGACCATCGAAGAAACCAACCTGACCGTGCAGATCTCCGCGCTGCGCAAGGCCTTTGGTGTCGAGGGACCGCAGATCATCGTCACCGAGTCCGGCCGCGGCTACCGCTTCGGCGGCTCGCTGAAGCCCGCGACGGCCACGACGCGATCGATAACAGCAGAGATTCCGACAGACCGTCGGCCACACGGCCCGTCGCTGGCGGTGCTGCCGTTCGTGGACCTTGGCGCGGACTCAGGCCCCGCGCCCATGGCCGATGGCATTGTCGAGAACCTGATCACCTGCCTGTCGCGGATACGCTGGTTCTATGTCCTGCCGCGCAATTCCGCGTTCAGTTTCAGGGGCCGCAACGTCCCTCACGTGGCCGTGGGCCGCGAGCTTGGCGTGGGCTACGTCGTGACCGGCACGGTGCAGCATGTCGGCGTGCGCATACGCGTCCACGTCAACCTGATCGAGACGACCAGCGGCGTGCAGGAGTGGAGCGACCGTTTCGATCACACCGCGGACGACGTGTTCGCTCTCCAGGACGAGATCGTCGGCGGCATCGTGACCGGGCTCGAGCCCGGACTACAGCGCGCCGAGATCGAGCGCCTGCAGCGGCGACCGACGGAGTCGCCCAGCGCCTATGCCGCTTACCGGCGTGCCATCGCCTGCATGGGGCCGTTCACGCGCGACAACTGCGCCAAGGCGCTGGCCCTGCTCGAGCAGGCGCGGACGATGGACCCCGACTATGCGCTGGCGCTGGTCGGGGCAGCCCGCTGCCACCTGTGGCGCGTATCACAACGCTTCGTCGAGGATCCGCTGGCCGAAGCGGCCGAGGCGATCCGCCTGCTGGAGGCGGCGCTGGCGGTAGCGCGCGACGACCCGCACGTGCTGGCCCAGGTCGGCTTCATTTTCAGCTACCTGGGACACCGGCGTGATGTCGCCATGACGATGGTCAACCGTGCCGTGGACCTCTATCCGAATGCATCGTGCACGCGCGCGACGGCCGGTTGGGTCCACATCTACCAGGACGATCCGCAGACAGCGATGGCCCACTTCGAGGAGGCGCTACGCGTCGATCCGGTCGACCCGGAAGCCGGTGGCTGGATCGCAGGCCTGTCCGCCGCACAGCTCCTGCTGGGTCACCACGACGACGCCGTGCGCTGGGGCGAGCGCGCCATCGCGGCCAGCCCGGAGATCCTGACGGCGCACCTGGCGCATGTTGCCGCGCTGGGCATTGCCGGCCGGCCCGCTGCCGCCGCCGTCGCGGAACTGCTGGGGCTCGACCCGCGGTTCAACGTTGCCGACTACAGCAACTTGCGCAGCCGGTGGTCGCACGGCCGGTGGTTCCCCCAGCTCATCGAAGGCCTGCATCGCGCCGGTGTTCCGACGCAATCCGCCGCGGAAAAAACGACAGCGCTCAAGCTCGTGCGCCGCGGCTGAAGCGCGCGGCGCCGGTGGTTTTCAACGGCGCCACCGCGTGCTACACGCCGCGCCGCCATGTTTCACATCAATGATCTCGTGTACCGCATTGCCGGGCGGACCCTCTTCGATCGCGCCACCGTGGCCGTCGCCGACGGCCATCGCGTCGGCCTGGTCGGCCGCAACGGCACCGGCAAGTCGACCCTGCTGCGGCTGATCCGCGGTGAGACCGCCATCGACGGCGGTTCGATCACCGTACGTGCCAATGCCCGCGTCGGCGAAGTGTCGCAGGAGGCGCCCGGCGGCGCGCGCAGCGTGCTCGACACCGTGCTGGAGGCCGACCGCGAGCGCACCGCGCTGCTGGCCGAAGCCGAGACCGCGACCGATCCGCACCGGGTCGCCGAAATCCACACCCGGCTGGCCGATATCGCTGCCCACGCCGCCCCGGCGCGCGCCGGCACCATCCTCAACGGCCTGGGTTTCGATCACGAGGCCCAGGGCCGCGCGTGCGACACCTTCTCCGGCGGCTGGCGCATGCGCGTGGCGCTGGCGCAGGCGCTGTTCGCCGAGCCCGACCTGCTGCTGCTGGACGAGCCCAGCAACCATCTCGACATCGAGGCGCGCCTGTGGCTCGCCGACTATTTGCGCACCTATCGCTACACGCTCTTGCTGGTGAGCCACGACCGCGAGCTCCTGAACGCGGTGTGCAACCAGATCATCCATATCGACCAGGGCAAGCTGGTCGCCTATGCCGGCAACTACGACCGCTTCGAGCGCACCCGGCGCGAGCGCGCCGAGCGCCAGGCGGCGCTGCAGACGCGCCAGCTCGCCGAGCGCAAGCGCATCCAGGCCTTCGTCGATCGCTTCCGCGCCAAGGCCAGCAAGGCGCGCCAGGCGCAGTCGCGCATCAAGCTGCTGGAGAAGATGGAACCGATCGTGCCGATCGCCGAGGAGGTGCCGGTCGAGTTCGCTTTCCCCAGCCCCGACAAGCTGCCGCCGCCCTTGATCACCATGGACCGCGCGTCGGTGGGCTACGCCGCCGACAAGCCGGTGCTGCAGAAGCTCGACCTTCGCATCGACATGGACGATCGCATCGCGCTCCTGGGCCAGAACGGCAACGGCAAGTCGACCTTCATCCGCCTGGTCGCCGACCGACTGAAGCCGCTGGGCGGCACGGTGCGCAAGTCGGGTAAGCTGCGCGTCGGCTACTTCTCGCAGCAGCAGGAGGAAGAGCTCGACCTCGACGGCACGCCGTTCGACCACATGCGCCGCCTGATGCCGGACGCGCCGCCGACCAAGGTACGCGCCCAGCTCGGGCGCTTCATGTTCTCGGGCCCCAAGGCCGACCAGACCGTGCGCTCGCTGTCGGGCGGCGAGAAGACGCGCCTGCTGTTTGCGCTGATGACGCGCGATGCACCGCATGTGCTGCTGCTCGACGAGCCCACCAACCACCTCGACATGGACTCGCGCACCGCCCTGGTCGAGGCGCTCAACGAGTACGAAGGCGCCGTGATCCTGGTGAGCCACGATGCGCATCTCGTGCGCCTGGTGGCCGACCGGCTGTGGCTGATCGCCAACGGCACCTGCACGTCGTTCGAAGGCGACCTCGACGACTACGAGCAGCAATTGCTGAGCGAGCGCGGCACCGGCCGCGGCGGCAACGGCGGCGCTGCCGATCAGGCCAGCGGCACCACGGCCGAGCAGCGCAAGGAGCAGCGCCGCCAGGCGGCCGGCTTGCGCCAGAAGCTGGCGCCGCTGCGCAAAGCGATCGAACGCGCCGAGAAGGATCTCGCGGCGTTGACCGACAAGCGCAACGCACTGCAGGAGCGGCTCAACGATCCGTCCCTGTACAACGGCAACCAGGACGCCGTGGCGGAACTGCAGATCCAGCTCGGCGAGATCGGCCGCCGCATCGCCGAGGCCGAAGAGGTGTGGCTCGAGAGCCAGCAGGCGCTCGAGCAGGCGCAGAGCGTCGACGCGGCCTGACCATCCTTGCTGCACACCCCTGCATGATCGCAGTGGCCTGATACTGATCACTGGACGCTGGCCACATCGCGGTCATACCCTCCTCTTGCCGCGGGGGTGTCTTCAAGCGTGCCGGCGGGCACGACAAAATGGCGATAGACGCGGCGCCTTAACGCGTTGTCATACACCGACATCAGTTCCCACGAACCCAGGAGGTTCGCATGC
Organism: Vineibacter sp.; assembly: GCA_035279205.1. Taxonomy (GTDB): domain Bacteria; phylum Pseudomonadota; class Alphaproteobacteria; order Reyranellales; family Reyranellaceae; genus Vineibacter. Next base: position 636 of record DATEIF010000026.1, on the reverse strand, counting down.
GACTGTTCGTTGCGGCCGTCGTGTTGACGAGTGCGCTCGCCGGCACCATCGCACAGGCCCAGATGCGCACCGATCTCACCCAGGCCTGCTCGGCCGAGGCGCGCCGCCAGTCCCTGTCGGGCGATGCCCTGACCGGGTTCATGAACAAATGCCTGGCCGGCGAGATCAACGTGCCGCCGGCCATGGCCAGCCCGATGCAGCGCTGCGAGGATCAGGCCGCCCAGCTCAGTGGCGAGCAAAAGGCCATGTTCCTGCGCGACTGCAAGGCCGGTAGCATGCCCGCCGCCAGCCCGATGCAGCGCTGCGAGGACCAGGCCGCCCAGCTGAGCGGCGAGCAAAAGGCCAAGTTCGTGCGCGACTGCATGGCTCGCAAATAAGCGCACCCGAGGTGCCATCCATACGCACGTCAGTCGCGACTGTCATCCCGAGCACAGCGAGGGATCTCCTGCGAATGGCGTACGATGCGTCGCTCGCAGGAGATCCCTCGCTGCGCTCGGGATGACACGCGTATCAGTGACCACTAAGCCTGGAAGCTGGATCGGTAGCGCTGCGGGCTGGTGTCCAGGCGGGTGCGGAAATGGTGGCGCAGCGCGTCGGCCGAGCCGAAGCCGGTGCTCGTCGCCACCTGCTCGATCG
>DATEIF010000025.1:0-8144 GCA_035279205.1 Vineibacter sp. | reverse complement strand
GCAGCGACGCCGACGGGTTCTTCTTCCAGTTGAGGTTGGCGACGATGCGGCGCGCCATGCCCAGCGCATGCGTGTCGTCCAGCGCATAGTGGTCGGCCACGCCCGAGGTGCGGGCATGGACGTCGGCACCACCGAGGTCCTCGGCACTCACCACCTCGCCGGTGGCTGCCTTCACCAGCGGCGGACCGCCCAGGAAGATCGTCCCCTGGCGGCGGACGATCACGGTCTCGTCGCTCATGGCCGGCACGTAGGCGCCACCGGCCGTGCAGCTTCCCATCACCACCGCGATCTGCGGGATGCCCTGGGCGCTCAGGTTGGCCTGGTTGTAGAAGATGCGGCCGAAATGGTCCCGGTCCGGGAAGACGTCGGGCCACTCCGGCAGGTTGGCGCCGCCGGAGTCGACCAGATAGATGCACGGCAGGCGGTTCTGCAGCGCAATCTCCTGCGCCCGCAGATGCTTCTTGACCGTCATCGCGTAGTAGGTGCCGCCCTTCACCGTGGCGTCGTTGCACACGATGACGCACTCGACCCCCGACACCCGGCCGACGCCGGTGATCACCCCGGCTGACGGCGCCGCATTGTCATACATCTCATAGGCGGCCAGCTGCGACAGCTCGAGGAATGGCGCCCCCGGGTCGAGCAAGGTCCGCACCCGTTCGCGCGGCAGCAGCTTGCCGCGCTTGATATGCCGCTCCCGAGCGGCCTCGCCGCCGCCGCGCCGAACCTGTTCGACCTTGGAGCGCAGCTCATCGACGCGCGCCTGCATGGCGGCGACGTTATCCTTGAAGGCGCTGGAGCGGGTGTCGAGAGAGGATCTGAAGACGGACATGGCGGCTCGGCAATGGACACTGCCGCACCGTAACCATCTGCAATCGCAAGGCAAGAGGCTTACTGAAGCACCGCCTTGCCCAGCGATCCCGACCACCGGCACGGACACCGCAGCCAGTGTCCTTCGCTGCGCTCAGGACGCTGACAGTTACTCACCCCGGGGGAGATCCACAGGGTGAGGGATACGCGGGCGACGCGGTGGGCCTAGCTCTTCTTCTTGGCGGCCTTCTTCTTGGCAGCCTTCTTGCCCGCTTTTTTCTTCGCGACTTTCTTCTTGGCGGCCTTCTTCCCGGCCTTCTTGGCCGCTTTCTTGGCAGCCTTCTTCGCGACCTTCTTGGCCGCTTTCTTCACCGCTTTTTTGGCGGCCTTCTTAGGCGCCTTCTTGGCGGCTTTCTTCACCGCCTTCTTTTTCGCGGCGGCCCGGCGTGGCGCGGCGGCGGGCGCCGGCTTCGCACCGGGCAGCTCCACCGGCGCGTCGAGGTCCGCACCGATCCCAGGGTTATAGGGATTAGGGCTGCCGCTGTTGTCGAGATTGTCGAAATCCACAATCATCCACTCCTCCCTCATGGGAGCCGAAGCCACCACCGTGCGCCGAGAATCGGGCCGGCGCTCCACCCGATCCGGTCTTCCGATGACATCACCGGAAGAGCCGGACTGGTCCGATCAAGCCGATGGCATCCCTGACCGCCGGCAATCTGGGGAGTTAGCAAGGACCGGACCGCTGCACGCGCATCGGAACGGGCCTTTGCCGTGGAAGCTTTCGGCGCTGGTCATTGGCCTGCTGTTGGTTCGGGAAAAGGTAATGCCATCACCCTATCAACAGCAGCATGCTCCATCACCGAACTCCCCGCGTCGCATTCGTTCTCGTTTGCAAGGAGAGTATCGTTCCGCGTTGGGAAGTCAACTCGCGCGCGCAATTCAGGCAGCACGCGATCATAGAATCATGCGTACAACCCTTCATGATCGCGGCGCTGCACGCATCCGCGCGCGCTTGACGATCGTCCTGATGCCGATCGCGCCTTGCCGGCGCCATCGACATGTCAGCCGAAACGGGTCTCGATATCGGTCCAGGCGGGGAAGCCGACCATGTCCTTGTATTCGTCGAAGGTAACCGACGTGCCGGTCCACGACAGGCGGTCCTGTCGGATATCCGCCAACGTATCGCGCAACAACCGCGCTACCCGCATGATGAGCGTCGTGCCCAGCACCACCATCTCGAAGCCCATTTCGTAGAGCTCCCGGTTGCTGAGGATCGGCGTCTTGCCGCCATCGAGCATGTTGCAGAACTGCGGTACATCGATCTCGCGACCGACCCGCTCCAGCTCGGCCACCGACAGCGGCGCTTCGACGAAGAGACCGTCGGCCCCTGCCCGCACGTACCGCTCGGCCCGCCGCAGCGCACCATCCAGGCCTTCGATGGCGCGGGCGTCGGTGCGGGCGATCAGGAACGTCTCCTTGTTGTCGCGGGCCGCGACCGCCGCCCTGATCTTGCGCTCCATCACCTCGACGGGCACCACGTCCTTGCCTTCCATATGGCCGCAACGCTTAGGCGACACCTGGTCCTCGATGAAAATCGCGGCGGCTCCCATGCGCTCGTAGGTGCGGATGGTGCGGGTCACGTTCTTGACGTCGCCGTAGCCGTCATCGGCGTCGATCAGCACGGGCAAGGTACAGGCGTCCATGATGTCGCGGATGCCGGCCGAAATTTCACCCAGGCCGCACAGGCCGACATCGGGCAGTCCGTAGCGCGCACCGACGACGGGATAGCCGCCGATGATGTAGGCCGGGAAGCCGGCGCGCTGGATCAGCCGCGCCGACAGCGCATCGTAGGCGCCCGGCAGTACCAGCGGCTGCTCGCGCGCCAGCAGATCGCGCCAGGTCGGCCGCATGGCGGCAGCGGTGGCAGTGGTCATCATCCCTCCCCGATCGGTTGCTGCCGGCAGCATAGCGGCGCGCGTCATCGATGCGACAGGGCCGGCATCGCATTGCTCCCGCAGCGTCGGTGGCGCTTGACGCCATGCGGTACGACCCCGATCCTGCGCACCAACGAAGCGTATGCGGGGGAGAGAATGACGCTGCGACGGGCCGTTTTGTCGGCGCTGGCGATGGCCGGCCTGGCATTGGCCGCGCCGGCTACGGCGCAAACCGTGACCATGCGCATCAGCCACCAGGTGCCGACGGCGCATCACCTGCACAAGATGCTGCTCAATTTTCAGCAGTACGTGAAGGATGGCGCCCAGGGCGAGATCGATGTCCAGCTCTTCCCGGCGGAGCAGCTTCACAAGGCCGGCGAGAACCATCCGGCCGTGGCCCGCGGTGTCGTCGAGGCCGCCCTGTCGGTGAACCAGCAATGGGGCAACACCATCCCGGAAATGCAGGTGGTGGTGATCCCCTATCTGTTCGGCGAGCTGGACAAGATCCGCAAATTCGTCGGCTCCGAGGCCGCTCATCGGCTCGAAAAGAAGATCGAGGAGAAAGGCGTCAAGCACCTCGCCTGGTTCTACATCACGCGCCAGGCCATCTACACGTCGCAGAAAAAGCCGCTGCTGGAGCCAGCCGACTTCAAGGGGCTGAAGATCCGCGGCTTCAACCGGATCGCCGATGCGGCGCTGGAGGCGCTGGGTGCGGCGCCATCGGCCATGCCCGGCCCCGAGGTCTACAACGCCCTGCAGACGGGTGTGCTCGACGCCGGCCTCACCGACCTGTCAGCCGCCTACTCCAGGCGCTTCTACGAGGTGCAGAAGTACGGCACCGTGACGCCGTCGCTGACGGTCTACTTCCATCTCTACGTCAATCCGCGCTGGTGGGCCGGCCTCAAGCCGCAGCACCGGGCGGTCCTCGAGGCGGCGGCGCGCAAGGCCGAACAGGACGCCATCACCATCACCGAAGCCACCGCGACCGAAGCCCTGCAGCAGCTCAAGGACAAGGGCATGCAGCTCACCGTTCACGGCCCGGCACAGATCGAGGCATGGAAAGCGGTGATGCAGAAGCCGGTGATGGATGCCTTCATCAAAGCGGCACCCGAGGGCGGCCCGGCGCTGATCGACCTGCTGAGCAAACTGTGAGCCGACCGTTGGCCTTGTGGCGGCAACGCACCGCCTCACCTGGAAGCGTGGGCATCCTGCCCGCATCGGCGCGCCAGCGCCGAGGGATGAACGCGTCGCCCTCCGCTGGCGCTGCAGGCGACTGCGGGCGCGACGCCCGCGCTCCCTACTGACATGCGCCGGTTCGTGCTGGCGGTGGACCGACTGGCGGCGGTGATCGCCCGCCTGGCGCAGGGCCTGGCGGCGGCCGCCTGTCTGGGCTGCCTGGCACTGGTGAGCGTTGCGGTAGCGGCGCGTTATTTTTTCGACCGCCCGCAAGCCTGGAGCGACGAGGTGGTCGGCTGGCTGGTCGTCGCCACCGTGATGTTCGCGGTCGCCGAGGCGCAGCGGCGCGGTGAGCATATCGGCGTCGACTGGCTGGTCGACCGGTGGACCGGCGCGCGACGCAACGCCGTGCTGGGGCTGGGGGCGCTGTCCGTGGCCGTCGTCTGCGCCGTGCTGATCTACGAAGGCATCGAGACCGTGCGCTTCACGGTGATGATGGGCGTGAAGTCCAACGCGCTCCCCGACGTGCCGCTGTGGGCGATCCAGGCCCTGGTGCCGATCGGCGCCGGCCTGATGCTGGTGGTGGCGCTGGCCCAGCTGCTGCGCTGGGCGGCCGGGCTGACGCCGGTTGAAACCGAAACCGGCGGACCGGGGCGGCACGAATGACCTTCGTCATCATCCTGCTGCTCCTGCTGGCACTGCTCTACACCGGCATCCCGATGTTCTCGGGCATGTTCCTGTTTTCCGGTGTCGTCCTGCTCTATTTCTTCGGCAACGTCGGCACGCTGGGCGAGTTCGTTTTCGAGAAGCTCAACGTCTACCTGCTGGTCGCCATCCCGCTGTTCATGCTGATGGCGCACTTCATGGTGCGCGGCAAGGTCGTCGACGATCTCTACGACACGGCCCATACCCTGGTGCGCCACCTGCCGGGCGGCCTGGGCATCGCCACGGTGTTCGCCTGCGCCGTCTTCGCCGCCATCTCGGGCTCGAGCGTCGCCACCGCACTCACCGTCGGCAAGGTCGCGATCCCGCAGATGCTGCGGTACAACTATGACCGCCTGGGCGCCTATGGCGTGGTCGCCGGCGGCGGCACGCTGGGGATCCTTATTCCGCCCTCCGCCCCCATGGTGCTCTACGGCTTCGTGTCCGACACCTCGATCGGGGCGCTGTTCATGGCCGGCGTCGTGCCCGGCCTGCTGCTGGCCGCGATCTTTGCGGCCTACTGCATGATGACCGAGGGACGGCGCGAACGGCGGCTGGGCGCGGCCTATGTCCGCCCGCCGCGGGCCAGCGTCGCCGAGATGGGCACGGCGGTGCACCGCTCGTTCTGGGCCCTCACCCTGCCGCCCTTCGTGCTGCTGGGGATCTATTTCGGCATCTTCACCGCCACCGAGGCCGCCGGCACCGGCGCGCTGTGGGCCCTGCTGATCGCGGCGGCCATCTACAAGACCCTGGGCTGGCGCGACCTGTGGGAAGGCGCCCAGGAGGCCGCCCGCACCACGGCGATGCTGTTCATGATCATCATCGGCGCCGCCCTGTTCGGCTACATGCTGACCAAGCTGCGCATTCCCCAGGAGCTGGTCGAGCTGGTCGTTCGGCACGATATCGGCAAGTTCCCCTTCCTGATCGCGATGATGGTGCTGATCTTCGTGCTGGGGCTGGTGCTGGAGTCGATCTCCATCATCCTGATCACCACGCCGATCGTGCTGCCGGTGCTGAAGACGCTGGGCATCGACCCGGTGTGGTACGGCGTGCTGCTGACGATCAACCTGGAGCTGGCGCTGATCTCGCCGCCGGTGGCGATGAACCTGGTCGTCATCAAGTCGATCACCGGCGCGCCGCTTAGGGACATCGACCGCGCCGCGATCCCCTACATGGTGATGATGGGCCTGTTCATCCTGCTGATCATCGCCGTGCCCGGCATCGCCACCTGGCTGCCCGGCACCATGTTCGGCCAGTGAGGCCTCGGAACTGGAAGCACTGGTCGCCGACACACCCGTCATCCCTCGCTGCGCTCGGGATGACAGCCATATCCCAGCGATTCAACGCACTACGCTGCGCACTTGGCCTTCAGCGCCTGCGCTACCTTGGAGGCCGGCTCGCGGCCGAGCGCGGCGCAGATAAAGCGGCCGGTGTCGGCGATGGCGTCGAGATCCACGCCATGGGCGATGCCCAGCCCGTCCAGCATGTAGATCACGTCCTCGGTGCCGACATTGCCCGACGCGCCCTTGGCATAGGGACAGCCGCCCAGGCCGGCGACGGCGGTATCGAAGACGGTAATGCCGCGGCCCATCACCGCCAGGATGTTGGCCAGCGACTGGCCGTAGGTATCGTGAAAGTGCGCCGCGAGCTTCTCGCGCGGCACGCGCTGGGCCACCGCGTCGACCATGGCCACGCACTTGGCCGGCGTGCCCACCCCGATCGTGTCACCCAGCGAGATCTCGTAGCAGCCCATGCGCAACAGGCGATCGGCCAGATCGGCCACCGTGTCGGGCGCGACGTCACCGGCATACGGACAGGCGATCACCGTCGAAATGTAGCCGCGCACCCGCATGCCGTGCTTCTGCGCCGCCTCGATCACCGGCGCGAAGCGCTCGAAGCTCTCGTCGATCGAGCAGTTGGTGTTCTTGCGGCAGAAGGCCTCGGACGCCGCCGTGAACACCGCCACCTCCTCGCATCGGGATTCGATGGCACCGTTCATGCCCTGCTTGTTGGGCGCCAGCACGGGATAGGACACGCCGGGCTTGCGCTTGATCTGCGCCATCACCGCGTCGGTGCTGGCCATCTGCGGCACCCACTTGGGCGACACGAAGCTGCCGGACTCGACCGTGGTGTGGCCGGCCGCGGTCAGGCGGTCGATCAGCTCGACCTTGACCTCGACAGGCACCGGCTTGGCTTCGTTCTGCAGGCCGTCACGCGGGCCCACCTCGACCAGTCGCACGCGCTTGGGCAGATCCATGGTTCAAGTACTCCGCATTCTGGATACGACGACAGCGCATGGCACATCGCTTGGCCGCATCTGTCGATCTGCGCTAGCTTGGCCCAGGAAACGCCCACTGTCATCCGGGAGCCCGCCATGACCGCCCTGTCGAATACCCGCCTCGCCTGGTTCAACGGCACGTTCATGCCCGAGGCCCAGGTGATGATCCCGTTCCGCGACCGCAGCTGGAAATATGGCGACGGCGCCTTCGACATGACCCGCACCTTCGAGGGCAAGCCGTTCCGGCTCAAGGAGCACATCGACCGCTTCTACCGCTCGCTGCGCTATCTGCAGATCGATCCCGGCGTGTCGCCCAAGGAGATGGTTGCCGTCAGCGAGGAGATCGTGGCCCGCAACGAGCACCTGCGCGGCCAGCACGGTGACTGGTGGGTCGGCCAGCGCGTCAGCCGCGGCGTCGATGCCGTGGGTGACGAAGGCTGGGAGCACACCGGGCCCAACGTCGTGGTCGAGGTGATACCGCTGCCCCTGAAGGAACGCGCCCGCCACTTCCGCGACGGCGCCGACGTCGTCATCCCGCCGGTGCGCCGCACGGCGCCCGACATGCTGAGCCCGCGCGCCAAGACCCACAACTACCTCAACATGATCGTGGCCGAGCAGCCGGTGAAGACCGCGAATCCCAACGCCTGGGCCGTGCTGCTGGACGTCAACGGCAACCTGGCCGAGGGACTGGGCAGCAACATCTTCGTCGTGCGTGATGGCCGCCTGCAGACGCCGCGCGAGAAATACGTGCTGCCCGGCGTCAGCCGCCAGATGACCATGGACCTCGCCGGACGGCTGAACATCCCCTGCGAGGAGCGCGACATCGACCTGTTCGACGCCGCCAACGCCGACGAGATCTTCCTGACCTCGACCAGCCTGTGCATCCTGCCGGTGCGCAGCTTCAACGGCCAGAAGGTCGGCGACGGCAAGGTCCCCGGCCCCATCACCCAGCGCCTGACCGACGCCTACATCGCCGCCGTGGGCTGCGATTTCGTGAAGCAGTACCTCGACCGGCTGTAGGAACCTCCCTTCTCCCCGCGCAGGCGGGGAGAAGGTGCCCGAAGGGCGGATGAGGGGCTTCGTGGTTGCGATGCAGGTCTCGACTTCGCCTGCAAAAATAGAGCTTTTCCGCACAAATCGCGAAGCCCCTCATCCGGCGCTGCGCGCCACCTTCTCCCCGCCTGCGCGGGGAGAAGGGAGTCAGCGGCTTGGCTTGCCGCGCAGCAGGTCGAAGGCGGTGACCTCGC